>CAZQFI010000165.1:0-8726 GCA_964592545.1 uncultured Geobacteraceae bacterium | reverse complement strand
CTGAATTCCCTCACCGTATGCCACCATCAACGCTTTATGTGCCAGCAGATTAATCAAGCGGGGGATACCACCGCTCGCTTTGTGTAACACCTTGACGGCATCAGCAGTAAAAAGATGTTGTCCCTGCCAGCCGGCAACCCCGAGACGGTGCTCAAGATAGGCTGTCAACTCCTCACGATCCAGAGGGGTCAGGGTGTAGGAGAAAGTGATCCGTTGTAACAACTGGCGCAGGTTATTTTCCTGCAGGCGCTGTTCAAATTCGGGCTGGGCGAAGAAAAAAATATGCAGCAACTTTTCCTTTTCAGTTTCCAGATTACTCAGCAGCCTCAAAGCCTCAAGACTGCCCCGAGACATAACCTGAGCCTCATCGATTAGAATAACGAGCGGACGCTCCAGTTTCCGCAAACGAACCAGTTCCTGAAATATCTCCTGAGACAGCTGATGCATGGAGGTCTCTTGCGGGACAGCGAGACCAAGATCGTGAGCGATCGCCTGATAGAGTTCCAACGGGCTCAATAACGGGTTGGGCAGGTACGCAGTTGCGCAATCGTCCTGAATCAATGTCAATAACTGCCGGCAAAGGAGCGTTTTCCCCGTCCCCACCTCTCCGGTCACCCGAACAAAACCCTCACCGTTACGCAACGCAACCATCAGCACGTTCAGTGCCTCCTGATGGCCACGATAACGGTAAAAATATTCGGTGTCCGGGGTCAGAGAAAACGGTTTTTCTTTGAACCCGTAAAAGGTCTCATACATCGCACCAAACCTGTCCTTTAAAACTGGCGCCAGTTGTTCTGAAACTCGGGAGAGATCTTTTCAATTCGCTGTCGCGAAGATTCCAGCATTCTTTCCCAATCGGCCGGGCTGTTTATGACTTGAGGTCTTAAAAGAATCACCAGTTCACTCTTCAAAGAGCTCGATTTCGTATGCCGAAACAACGCCCCGACAACCGGGAGCTTCCCCAGGACCGGAACACCGGCCTCTTCCTTGATCGTCTTCTCCTGCATCAGCCCCCCGATAACGACCAGCTGGCCACTGTTGGCATAGACAACGCTGTCGGTTTCACGGACGGTGCTGTGTGCTGTCGGAATACTCTGGGAAACACCAAAGGCATTAATCTGTTTGACCTGATCAACAACTTCACTGACTGTCGGATGGATATGGAGGGTGATTCCACCATATCTGTCAATTTGTGGCGTGACATCGAGGGAGATTCCCGAAAAGAACGGAGTCAGCGTAATATCGCTCGTCGTGTTGGTTGTTGTCCCCGTATTGGTATCACTGGAAATGTCGGTCACAAAAAATTCATCCGATCCAACCTTGATAACCGCTTTCTGGTTGTTGATTGTCGAGATGCGTGGGCTGGACAGAACCTGAACATCGCCCTGTGTTTCGAGCATTTCGAGAAATGCCCGAAAATCATTAAATTTCAGTGCCACACTGAAAACACCACCGAACGCTAAAGGGTCCAAACCATTCGGTAACAGGTTGATCGGATCAAGATTTCCTCCATTACCCGAATCTTCGGCTGTACCGTTTGAGAAGATCGTCCCGCCCCCGCTCTGCTTGAACAGGGCTTTGCCGTCACCCGGTTCAGCGAGAGCCGCCCAGTTGATTCCGGTCTGAAAACCATCGGCCAGACTCACCTCGACAACCTTTGCCTCAATGACAACCTGACGTTGCAGATTCCCCTGAATTGTCTGCAGATATTTTTCGACCAGCTGCAATTCGTCGGGCATGGCAATAACCACAATGACACTCGCCTGAGGCTGAATAACAACTTTGCGACCCCCTTCATGACCAACCAGACTTATAATGGCTTCACGCAGTTCACCCCAGAAATCGGCCGTTGAACTGGTATTGATCAGACTTCCGGAAACGTATCCACCCCGGTTATTGCCATTATTGTTGTCGTAATCGTTATCGTTTCCATTGTCGTCTGAGTTATCAGATTGACTCACCTGACCGGAACTCACACGGGTTCGTGAAATGCCTTCACGCACCAGGTTGAGATAGTTCACCTGGAAGGTTCTTACCTGAAGCCCCACCGGCATAATCTGATAGATCGATCCGGTTTGCAGATAGGGATAACCGTAAACGTTGTGAATAACTTCAAGGGCCTCTGCAATTGTCGTATTTTTAAGATTGATGCTGATTTCACCTGCGACGTCGGGGTGGACGACCATGCTCACCGGACTCCCCTCCACCAGACTCATGAAAAATTGCCGGGCCGGAATCTGGGTTGCTGCAATATCAAACCGCTGGTCGTCATTAAAAGAGCCGGCCATTGGGGTTTCGAGGGTTGGTGGAATGAGGGCAGAGCGAACCTCTGCCGGTGGTAGCGGAGCGCTCTCTTCGACTTCCGGGGCCGCTGAAGATTCCATCTCCTGTTTGATCGTCTCAAGAGGCATCCCGCCCCGCGGCGGCGGTGCACAACCGGCAGCGAAAACCAGTAGGCAGAAAATGGCAGATATAAATTTCCAGTGAATGTTAAAAGAAGACAATTTCACAGGTTGCTCCCTTTCCTGATATCCACCTCAGCAGACATCTTTTTCAAACCGGTACCGACACGGTGCAGCACAATAGTTCTTTTTCTGTTCTTTAATAAAACCCTGTCAAAATCTATTTTTACAATTCTGTACCCTTCAAGCGTATCCCCAACCGTGAAGGACTTCTGATTGATAACAGCCACCGACCGCTGAGCCGATATCAGAACCGCTGTCAACTGCCATGAACTGGTATCAGGCCCCTTTTCAATTGAACCTGAGTGATAGCGGGCAGGTCGCATCGGATCAACCAGCGCCCCTTTTGTTCCGGCAAACGACGTGACAGCAACACAGAGAACGGTCGCAACAACTGTGGATTTTAAAATACTAACCACCAATCCAACCCTCCGTCAGACTCAAGGTATAAACCTGCAGTCGCACAGTTGCGTCAGGATAGTCGTCCGATTCTATCTCAACCTTTTCCCACACCATCGCACGGGGAAGATCTTCCAGTTGACGCAGATACTTCAACATCGTCAGATAATCCCCCGAAAATTCCATCCGTAAACGGTGACGGTAGAGCGCCGGGATGGCCACATCCTGCACATCTTTCTCACCAAAATCTAAAAGTTCGGGGGGAAGATTTTCCAAACTGATCAGGCGCAACTGTTTTTGCTGTGTCAGCAGCTCTTTTAAAAGAGCGGGCATTTCCTGAGGGGAAACAAGATTGATGATGTTGTTTTTCAACTGCTGATGTAAGCGTCCCGACTCTGCGTCCAATGCCGCCAGACGCAACTTATTGTCGTGATCAACATCGATATCCTTACGTGCGAGGATTGCTGTTTCGTGAAGTTTCAGAGTCTCCAGCTCCGTTTGGAGCAGTGCCCGTTGTTTCTTTGCCGCTGACCGCTGCACCGCGAAAGGCTGAAAGAGACATAGATTGAACAGAAAGGCGACAATCACAACAGCACAAACCAGCAAAACAATGCGTTCCCGCCTGAGGCGCTCATCATACCAGCGAGATATTTTCTCAAGTACAGGCACGGTCATGGAGTCTCCTCCATGATCGAATCGAGTTCAAAATCCACCCTGTTCCCCTTGTCTTCCAAACGATTCAACTTCAGGCGGGCAAACACCTGACCACCAAAAATATTCTTCTCCCCCAACAGCTGCAGATATTCGGGTATTTTCTCAGGACTCAAGCTGGAACCGGCAAGTTTGACCTCTCCTCCCCGCTGAAGCAGACTGACGCGCCGCAACCAGACACCTGTCAGGGGATACCGGGCCAATCCTTCGAGGGAGGACAAAATCTCCAGATTCCTCCCCTGCCGATCCTGCTTTAAAAAATAGTCGATGGCTCGCCGTTGCCCCTGGAGTTCCCGCTCCCGCTGGATAATTTTTTTCTCAAGCGAAGCATTTTTCTGCGGTGCAGGATATTTTTTCTCCAGATCGGAAATATGTGTCTCAAGCTGTTGTTGTTGCTGCTTCAGTAGCGTGACCTGCGCCTGAACAGACGATGTCTGCCAGTAACTGAAAATTCCCAGTAAACCAAGACAACAGAACGCGATAAGCAATAACAGTAGAGACTGGCGGCTCTGGAAAGGTTCAGGTCGGTCGATCAATTCTTCCCGATAGAGATTTATCTGCTGCCGCATTAATGATCCCTCCGCCTGAGTGCTCCACCAATCGAAATCAGGCACCGGTTTAACTCGATTTGGGTGTTCTCCTCTGGGACAGTCAAAACATTTTCAAAACTGAAAGAGGCGACGGGGACAGTCAGATAATCGTTCAGGTAGCTGACAACGGCCGGAATTTCCTGCTGTGTCTGGGCAATCAGTAACCGTGAAACAAGGGGAAGGTGGAAGGTGCTCTCGCAATAATCGAATGAACGTTGGATCTCCAGAACAATGGTATCCAGCTGTTCTGTCAGTGCTTCTATATTCTCGGCGTAAGGAATCAGATCATTCATGCCACTGTTCAGCCAGCGCACCAGATAAAGGGTTCCATCACGAACAATAACCAGCACCCCGCTTTGCTCCAGCAGCAGAAGGATCGCCAGACCACGTTCATCCTCGGTGAACAGATCGCAAACATTGCGTAACGCAAATTCAGGAATATCGATGGCGTCAAGTGCAAGGCCGGATGCCTCGGCCAGTTGTATCCGGTCACGCAATAACGCCTGTTGAGCTGAGACAACGTAAACCAGCGGTATTTTTTCGCTGCCGTAAGGGGCAACTTCGTAGAGATCAACAACCGCCTCTTCAGGAGGGTAATCAATCCTCTCGCCGATCTGCCAGCGTGCAGCATCACGACGCTCACCTTCCGGCAATTCAGCGATATTCGCCTGAGACAACTGATAGGAATTGGAAGATAAAATAATATTGCACCGAGAGTTGTGGAGTGATTGGCTTTTGACAATCTCACTCAGAACCCCTTCACAACCTGTGGCTAAAAGACAATCGGTCTGTGATGCAAACGCCAATATCGGTTGCCCTGATGCATCGCGAACGACACTGGCGACACCAATCCCGGCAGGCTCCATGGCAACAGCAACAGTGGTGCGTCCACCATTATTTTTTTTCCGAAAAAAGGACAGAGCAACCTCCCGACAGCGGTTTATTATTCTAGACACATTAATATTTGCACAAATTAAACATCATTATAAATTAATAATCAACAAAAAAAAGACAGCCGAAGCTGTCTTTTTTTTCTAAACTGATATTGATAACTGATTGAAATGTGTATTTTTTATTCTGGCTAGAGCTTGTCAGCCTGATCCGCCAGATATGAAGCAACACCCTCGCCGTCGGCAACCATTCCCTGATCCCCTTTATTCCAACCGGCGGGACAGACCTCACCGTGCTCTTCATGAAACTGCAGAGCATCAACCATCCGCAACATCTCATCAATATTCCTGCCCAATGGCAGATCGTTGACAACCTGATGACGCACAACGCCATTCTTGTCAATCAGAAATGAGCCCCGGAAGGCAACTCCGGCAGCATCAAATTCGACATCATAAGCCCGACAGATTTCGTGTTTGACGTCGGCAACCAGCGGATATGCAACAGGGCCGATACCCCCTTCAGCAACGGGAGTATTCCGCCACGCAAGATGGGTAAACTGCGAATCGATCGAACAGCCAATCACCTGGACACCACGCTTTTCAAATTCAGCAATCCGGTGGCTGAATGCGATCAACTCAGTCGGGCAGACAAACGTGAAATCGAGGGGATAGAAAAACAGGACGATATACTGATCCTTGTAATCGGCCAGAGAAAAATCGTCGTTTATGGTTCCATCAGCCATCACAGCCGGGGCACTGAAATTCGGGGCATCTTTTCCAACTAATACACTCATTGTTCGACTCCTTTTAACTTTTTAGATAGTTGTTTTTGTTGATGCCCGTAGTCTACCGATTAATCATTACCTGTCAAGTAATAATTACCGATGTGGTTATTTTTTGCGGCTGCGCGGGTGGCACTGGTCATAGGTCTCTGTCAGATGGGAAAAACTGACCTTGGTGTAACGCTGTGTTGTTGATAATGACGCGTGCCCCAGCAACTCCTGAATAAAGCGGAGGTCGGCTCCGGCATCCAGCAGGTGGGTCGCAAAGGAGTGGCGTAACGCATGAGGTGTGACATCGGTCGGCAGATTAAGTCTCACCAGTCGGGTTTTCAAATTCCGCTGGACACTCCGCGCCGTCAACCGACCGCCACGATGGTTGAGAAACAAGGGATCATCGGTGGTTGTCTCTCCGCGCTCGGCAAGATAATGACTGAGCGCAATCGATGCCTGGCGACCAATGGGAATAATCCGCTCCTTGTCCCCTTTACCAACTACCCGTACCTGCTGACCGTCCGGATCAATCGAACCGATATTCAAACGGGTGACTTCTCCCACCCGCAACCCGCACGAATAAACCAGCTCAAACAACGCAAGATCCCGCAACACCAATATTTTTTGTCCCGCAACAGGTTGATCAAGAAGAGTTCCGATCTGCTCGGCTCCGAGAACTTTGGGGAGGTACTGTTCTTGCCGCGGGGTCGACAATCCATCGACGGGAGACGTCTCGATTATCCCCTCCCGCACCAAAAACCGGAAGAACATCCTGATCGCCGAAATTTTGCGGGAAATACTGGTACGACGGCAACTTTTATGCAGCTTCGCCAGATACTGTCTGAGCAGCAACAGATCAACATTCCTCAACCAGTCACCCTGCCCCTCAAAATTTCCTGTTTCCAGCAGGAAATCGTGAAATTGTGACAGATCACGCATGTAGGCATCGACAGTTCGAGGGGAGAGGTTTCTTTCAACAGAAATATGCTCTTTGAAGCGTTGCAGGTAACTATCCAAAGTGTATTTTCCCTTGTGGCTAAATCGCACCGCCCAATTGACGGTCACCAGTCAGCATGCCATACTTAGTGACCACCTGTTAAAACTTTTATATTTTATCTTAACGGCGGAAACCGACGGTGTCGAGTCATCCCCGCTGCACGTCACAACCTTTCGCATTTCTGGAGAACTCTGGTGACAGGTTACATACTGACAACCCTGCTTGCAATCATCGTTATCGGCCTGATCCTTTTTGATCTGGTCGTCGTTCTCCTCAGTTACAGCATTTTCTGGTATGAAACGGCCAACAGCAATCCGGAATTGGTCAAAAAACGCTTCAACCGTAAAAACCTGCTGCTGGTGACATCTCTCATCTTCTCAGAATTATTCTACGACCTGCTGACCCTTGCAACGATCCCCTTCGGTCTGATCAGAAAAAAAGATGCCGGCGTTAAACGGGGGGAAACACCGATCCTGTTATTGCACGGATTGTTCGTTAACAAAGCAAGCTGGTTCTGGTTCAAGTCCCGGCTGCGCCGCCAGGGGTTCAGCAACGTCGTCACCATGAACCTTTCATCATGGCACAATGAAGAAGTCCTGACCGAACTGGTTGCCAAAAAGGTTGATGAAATGCGCCACAAAATCGGCGTCAATAAAGTGAACATCGTGGGTCACTCCATGGGGGGGATGATTGCCCGGAACTATATCCAGTTGCGTGGTGGCAGTGATAAAGTTGAAAAACTGGTCTGTCTTGGCACCCCCCACCACGGCTCAAAACTGGCCGTATTCACCCTCGATCCTTTGGGAAAATTGCTGATCCCCGATTCCGATTTTCTGCAAAAAATTAACCGTGCTCCCGTGCCTGAAGATATCAGCATCACCAATATCTACTCCGACAAAGACAATATGGTTCTTCCCAATTCCAGCAGCCGGATTCCCTGGGGAAAGGACATTCCCCTCAAAAATATGGGGCACACCGCTCTGATCTATCGTAAAGCTGCGATCGCAGCGGCAGTTACCGCTCTGCAACAATCCAATCAATCGGACTGAATCTGTGCCGCCGGCTGATTTACAAAACGCTGCCAGAGTTTCTCTGCAACACCTGAACAATTACACCCCAACAAGCTGCCTGCAGGCGATCAGAACCCTGCTCCAACCTCTTGGTGGCATGGAAACATTCGTCAAGCCGGGACAAAAAGTTCTCCTCAAGCCCAATCTCCTTTCAGGGAAAACCCCCGACAAAGCGGTCACCACCCATCCCGAAATTGTCCGGGCGGTTGTCATACTGGTGCAGGAAGCGGGGGGAATTGTTTCGATTGGCGATTCTCCCGGCATCGGCAGCCCCGAAAGTGTTGCCCGAAAAAGTGGGATTCTGGCTGTAGCCGAAGACACCGGTTGTCCGTTTGTCCCCTTTGAAACTGCAGTAGCAATCCACCCGACGGGGGGTAAATTTCAGCAGTTTGAGGTTGCTCAGGAACTTCTTGATGCCGATGTTGTCATCAATCTGCCCAAACTGAAAACCCACCAGATGATGGGACTCACCTGTGGGGTTAAAAATATGTTCGGCGCCATTGTCGGGCTGCGCAAACCCCGCCTTCACCTACAGGCGGGAACCGATAAAGCCTTTTTTGCCCTGATGCTGCTGGAACTCTGTGAGGCTCTCTCTCCGGCACTGACTATCGTTGATGCTGTTGTCGGGATGGAAGGTGAGGGACCGGGCAGCGGCGATCCAATCCGGATCGGGGCAGTGCTGGCAGGCAGTCATCCGCAGGCGATCGATACCGTCGTGACGGAACTGGTCGGAATGAAACCACAGCAGGTCTGGACACAACAGCAGGCGATTGAAACGGAACGCCCTTATACCGACCTCAAACAGCTCGAACTCTGCGGCACCCCGCTTAAGGA
>CAZQFI010000164.1:0-2161 GCA_964592545.1 uncultured Geobacteraceae bacterium | reverse complement strand
AAGTATTCAGTCGCCAACTGGCCGATCTTTTCACGCATATCGCTGTCGGCCAGCGTAAAGAAACACTGTGGCATCCCGATCCGCAATCGGGGTAATTCCAACAGTAGGAGACTCGATTGCTCCAACAATGCTGAAATCCGTGGTTTGCGGCGATTTCTGACAAATTCTACCAGCCCTGCCCAGCTTTTATCGCCCGAATCGGTGATTGGCAGAGCCTCGACCTTTTTTTCGACAGGCTCATCAGGGAGCGGGATCTCCTTCGCCACTTCCGGGGGAGATGCGGGAGTTTTTATAACCGGCTGAGTTGCCGGCCCTCCTGTCGGCGACTTTGGTGCAGCAGGAATTCCGGCAGCAAGGCGCTGCTCCAGGGTCTCCAGCTTTTTGATCAACGTCGCAACATCAATCCCGGCAGGTAACCCCGCCAATTTTACCAGCACCATCTCCATCGTCAAACGGGGATAGCTTGAAACAGCAAGATCAGCCTCGGTACGAATCAGAAGCGTCAGCAGCCGCTGTAAATCCTCAAGAGGGGCTGTTTCTGCCAGTGCCCGAAGATCTGTCAGTTCCGCTTCGCCAACATCAACCAGATCCCCCGGCTGATCGACAACTTTCAAAATCACCAAAGTTCGGACCAGTTCAACCAACTGCTGACAAAACTGACGGAACGAGTGACCCTGATCATCAACTTTTTTCACCAGCGCCAGCAATTCCCCCGGTTGACGATCGGTCATTGCCTTGATCGTTTCCAGCAATAACGTCCGGCTGACCAGTCCCAGCAGCCCCTGTAACTCCTCATCACTGACCCGATCGCCACAAAAGGCAATCACCTGATCAAGAGTCGAAAGGGCATCACGCATGCTCCCCCCGGCGCTGCGGGCAACAATAGCCAGCCCGGTATCGCTGATCTCGATCTTTTCAGCATCAACGATAAAACGGAGGCGGGCCTGCAGCGGAGCAAGGGCGATCTTCTTAAAATCGAAGCGCTGACACCGCGAAAGGATGGTTATCGGAATTTTGTGTGGTTCGGTCGTGGCAAAGATAAATTTGGCGTGTTCAGGAGGCTCTTCCAGGGTTTTCAACAACGCATTGAACGCGTTGATCGACAGCATGTGGACTTCATCGATGATAAAAATCTTGTAGCGCGACTGTGACGGCAGATAGCGGATATTTTCACGCAGCTCACGAATATCATCGACACCGGTATTCGATGCACCATCGATTTCAAGGACATCGATTCCCTGACTGTTGGTGATCTCAAGACACGACGGACAAACTCCGCACGGCTGGGTTGTCGGACCCTCTTTGCAATTGAGCGCCTTGGAAAAAATTCTGGCAGCAGACGTCTTGCCGACACCGCGGGCACCGGTAAAAAGAAACGCGTGGTGGACCCGATCAGCGGTAATCGCATTTTTCAGTGTCTGACTGACATGCTCCTGACCAACCAGATCGTCAAACAGTTGCGGGCGCCACTTACGAGCCAGAACCAGATAAGACATGACTTCTCTCCGCCGTGATCAAACGATAAACAAAGGGTATCGAACAGATTTTCAGGGGTGGAAGTATACAACATGCGCCCATTGAAGTCGTGATAAACCGCAACAACAGAGAACTTTTTACCGGCTAACCAAAATTGCCGGCACAAGTGACAGCCAGGCACCCCCGCGGCACACGTCCAAAACCGTTACCGCTGCTCCCTTCCGGGCCTGACGGGGTTCGCGGATGTCCGTTGCGCGGGACCCGGCTGTCACTTCTACCGGCAAAATCTAATCGAAACGCATATACAGGAAGCTAGTTTAGTTTAATTCCGCAATCACAAGGCTGATCAAAAATGCTTAGCTGCTAGGCACCTGAAAGATACAGAATAAGACGTACCGCCAGGTACGTTGTTGATGTAGCTTGAAGGTAACGCCGCAGATGAGCGTTTTTCATCAGCCTCGCTGATATCAACGGCGGGGATTCGGTTACTCTGTCATCGCCATCACGTCGATTCCTGCGTAACCTCCCCTGCGTTCACTGCCGCCGACATCCTGTCGGCTTTTCTAACATTAAGTCAGCGCTCACTCCGCTTCGAATCCCCGCAAGGAGAATCCGTTATTTATTGTTATGGCGGAGAGGCGGGGATTCGAACCCCGGGTAGCGTTAACTACACCCGCTTTCCAGG
>CAZQFI010000163.1:0-1703 GCA_964592545.1 uncultured Geobacteraceae bacterium | reverse complement strand
GTCGTTAAAAGCTGCGCCGAACGCAATGTGCCAATTCGGATCGGCGTCAATGCCGGTTCACTTGAGCGGGAACTGTTGCAGAAATATGGCCATCCCACCGCTGAGGCAATGGTCGAAAGCGCCCTGGGGCATATCCGGATTCTCGAAGAGCTGAACTATCGGAATATCAAGGTCAGCCTGAAGGCATCCGATATCGACAGGACTGTCACGGCATATCGACTCCTGGCTCAACAGGTCGACTATCCCCTCCATATTGGAATCACCGAGGCGGGAACAACCTGGGCGGGGACAATCAAGAGTGCCATCGGTTTGGGGTCACTTCTCTACGCTGGTATCGGTGATACGCTGCGGGTGTCGCTGACCGGGGATCCGGTTGAAGAGGTCAGGGTCGGCTGGGAGATTCTCAAAAGTTTGCGGTTGCGTGAAAAAGGGCCGATTTTTGTCAGTTGCCCCACCTGCGGGCGGTGTGAGATTGGGCTGATCGAAATTGCCGAAGAGGTCGAACAGCGTCTGGCAGATTTTCCACAACCCCTCACGATTGCCGTGATGGGATGTGTTGTCAACGGTCCCGGCGAGGCCCGCGAAGCCGATCTGGGAATCGCCGGCGGTATCGGGCAGGGAATCCTGTTCCGCCACGGTGAAATTGTCCGTAAGGTCCCGCAGAGTGATTTGGCCGATGCTTTGGTCGATGAGGCCTGGCGGCTGATTGAAGAAGAGAAAAACGGATAATACGTTTGACGTACGGAGTCTTTTGCCGCCAGCCCTGTCAAGAGCTTGCATTTCTCCCCAAATAGGGTTAATTTTCAATGCTTAATTTGTCCGAAGGGTGTTGTTTGCTTGCCACCGGTTCGGATCAACTTCAAATCGTTATCCGTTGAAACAGGGAAAATCATATGCGCTATTCTCAATACCTTCTCCCCACTCTTAAAGAAACCCCAGCCGATGCCGAGGTGGTCAGTCACCAGCTGATGATGCGGGCGGGCATGATCCGTAAAGTTGCTGCCGGTATTTACAGTTATCTCCCCTACGGGTTGCGTTCGCTGCGTAAGATGGAACAGATCATTCGTGAAGAGATGAACCGGGCCGGGGCAATTGAGTGTCTGATGCCGATGGCGAACCCGGCCGAGTTGTGGCAGGAATCGGGACGCTGGGAAAAGTATGGTAAGGAACTGTTGCGTTTCAAGGATCGCAAATCGGCCGATTTCTGCATGGGACCAACCCACGAAGAGGTGATCACCGACATTATCCGTAACACGGTCAATTCGTACAAGCAGTTGCCGTTGAATCTTTATCAGATCCAGACCAAGTTTCGTGATGAAATCCGCCCCCGCTTCGGCTTGATGCGGGGCCGTGAGTTTGTCATGAAGGATGCCTACTCCTTTGATCTTGAAGATGCCGGTGCCGATGATTCGTATCGGAAAATGTATCAGGCGTATCGCAATATTTTTAACCGCTGCGGCTTGAAATTTCGTTCGGTTGAAGCTGACAGTGGTGCGATTGGCGGGAACTTCTCTCACGAATTCATGGTGCTTGCCGATTCGGGTGAAGACGCCATTGTGTCGTGTGACAGTTGTGAATATGCAGCCAACGTCGAAAAGGCTGAATTGATTTATGGTGATCTGACGACTCCGCCGGCAACTCAGGATCTGGCAAAAGTTGCGACCCCCGGACAGAAGACCATCGAGGACGTTGCAAAATTCCTT
>CAZQFI010000162.1:0-2720 GCA_964592545.1 uncultured Geobacteraceae bacterium | reverse complement strand
GGGTTGATCTGTAAAATCAGTCAGGAAGACCGGATTGCTATTTTGCTGATAGAACACGATATGAAACTGGTTATGAACATCTCCAATCCCATCTACGTTATGGAATACGGAAAGAAGATTGCCGAAGGAAGTCCTCAGCAGATAAAGGATAATCCGAAAGTGATCGAAGCTTATCTGGGAGAGGAAGCCGATGCTTAAGATACAGAATATTCAGACCTTTTACGGCAATATCCAGGCGTTAAAGGATGTCTCCATTGAGATTGAAGAGGGTGAGATTGTTGCCCTGATCGGAGCGAATGGTGCGGGGAAAACCACAACCCTGATGTCGATCTGTGGCATTACTCCCCCCCGAACCGGTGATATTTTGCTGGATGGTGATTCGATTAAGGGCCTCGGAGCCGAAAAAATTGTTCAAAAGGGGATTGTCCAGGTTCCGGAAGGGCGGCGGATCTTCCCCGATCTGACGGTTCAGGAAAATCTGGAGATGGGAGCTTTTCTGCGGAAAAACAAGCGCCTGATTCAGCAGGATATGAATTATGTTATGACACTGTTCCCGATTCTGGAAAAACGGCGCAATCAGCTTGGCGGGACATTATCGGGTGGTGAGCAGCAGATGCTGGCGATTTCCCGGGCATTGATGGCCAGACCGCGGGTTCTCCTCCTCGATGAACCATCGCTGGGGCTTGCACCGCTGATTATCAAGCAGATTTTTGATATCATTCGCCAGATCAACAAGGAGAGCAATACGACGATTTTCCTTGTTGAGCAGAATGCCAACCAGGCGTTGAAGCTGGCTGACCGTGGTTATGTCATGGAAAACGGCCGGATCACGCTGGTCGACTCTGCCGCAAGCCTGCTGGCTAACGATGATGTCAAGAAAGCGTATTTAGGCATTTAACTTTTTCATATTTCAATCCGAAGCGCCCTTTTCGGGCGCTTTTTTTATGCCCGGCGCAAGAAATATACATAGAATCCCCTTTTTGTTGTATTATTACATCTCTTCAATGTTGCGGGGTCTTATCTATCATGCGTGGTTTGTTTGCGACAGTAACGAAAAAAGTCATCATCGGCTATCTGGTGATCGTTGTTTTCAGCCTGTCGGCTGTCGGCTTTGCCCTGCTGCGGCTGCATCAGCAAACCACCGATACCGAGCATCTGGTGAACGTTGAATTCCGTATCTTTGAGCTTGCCCGTGACTTGCAGCAAAATCTGCTGGCGCAGGAAAATATCGAAAAACAGCTCTTAATCCTCCGTGATCCCGCGCTGAGTGAGTTGCGCACCAGCCGTAACCTTGAATTTGCCCGCTACGCACTTGCTCTGAATCGTCCCCCGGTTGCGGGGCAGACAAAAAATCTGATCAAATTGGTCGAAAACTACCGTCAGGCCGCGGGTCAGCTATCTGAGGCCCTCTTTGTCGAGGACTGGGAACAGGCACAAAAAATCTCCAACGAGATAACGGTTCCGTTGCGGATTCAGTTACTGAAATTTCTCGCCGATTTCAGACAGCAGCAGCAGCAGAGTATAAACGCCGGCCTCGCTCAGCTGTCGCAGCATACCAGTGAAGCTTTTCAGATGACGGTGCTGCTGTCGCTGGTCGGGATATTGCTTTCAGCCCCGGTTTCACTGGCCGTTGTCCTGAGTATTCACCGCTCCGTCAGGGCGCTCAAAGAGGCGACACAGAAGATTTCGGCGGGTCGATTTGATCATCGCCCCGATCTGACCGGGGATGACGAGTTTTCCCAACTGGCCAGTGATTTCACAGAAATGGGACGCAAGCTGCGGGAGCTTGAGCAGTTGCATCTCGATGCCAATCCGTTAACGCAGTTGCCGGGAAATCTGGCGATTGATCGTGAAATTGAGATCCGCATCGGAAAACGTGAGCTGTTTTCTCATCTCTATATCGATCTTGATAACTTCAAGGTTTACAGCGATCGTTACGGGTACAAAGCGGGGAGCGATGTCATTGCCAAGGTTGGTGAGTTGCTCAAGCAGGTCGTTGGGGAGTATGGAAGTTCTTCAGATTTTGTCGGTCACATCGGTGGTGACGACTATGTTATTATCTGCGACCTTAAGTCGGGTGAGTTACTGGCTCAAAAGATTATCGAAGGTTTTGATAAGATTGCTCCCGGGTTTTACAGTTCCGAAGATCGTCAGGCGGGAGAATTTGTTGGTGAAGACCGCTACGGTGTGACGCGGACTTTCCCACTGATGACTATTTCGATTGCGGTTATCCCTTCTGATCGCTATGACTACCCCTCGCGTCTGGTTATCAGCCAGGATAGCGCGCGGGTGAAAGAGTATCTGAAAGTTCAGGAGGGGAGCAACTATATGGTTGAAAGACGCAAATAGTCATGAGGACATTGATTCTCCTTTTGTTCATGTTTCTCGCGGGTTGTGCTGTCTTGTCTCCGCCGCCGCAACGGCCGGTTCCGTGTCAGGAACAGGACGTTTTCGGTGGCGCTCTCGATACCTTTCAGAAGACGGCCAGCACTGTTGCTCTGGAAAAGTTTAAAGCTGCTTATCCCGACAGTTTATGGGCCGATCGGGCTGACGGCCTGATCGATTCTGCCAAAAAGCGGGCTCGGTACAGGAAAGAGCTGGAGACCCTCCAGAAGAGTGGGGTGGCGCAGAAAGATCAGATTGACCAGTTGAAAAAAACAAACCAACAATTGACACAGCAACTACAACAACTTAAAAGGCTGTTGATTGAGTTGGAGAAG
>CAZQFI010000161.1:0-4247 GCA_964592545.1 uncultured Geobacteraceae bacterium | reverse complement strand
AAAATTTCTACACCGACCATGTAAAGCGGTACAAGAAACGACCCATCTACTGGCTGTTTTCCAGCCCAAAAGGCAGCTTCAACGCCCTGATCTACATGCACCGCTACCAGCCGGACACGGTCTCCATCATCCTCAACGAGTACCTGCGCGAGTTCCGCACCAAGCTCATCGCCCGCCGCGAACACCTGGAACAGGTCTCCATCTCCGCCTCGGCCAAAAAAACGGAAAAGACCAGGGCGCTTAAGGAAATCGAAACACTCAAGAAAATCATTGAGGAACTGGACACCTACGAAAACGAGATCCTCTACCCCCTGGCCACCCAAAAGATAGAAATCGACCTCGACGACGGCGTAAAGGTCAACTACAAAAAATTCGGCAAGGCCCTTAAGAAAGTGGCCGGGTTGAGCTAAAAAATATGTCCTCTAAAGGAAAATACGGATATACAACGAATCTGCATACAATTTACCGCAAGGAATAAAACAATGGCATCCGGCAAACTGCTACGGCAGCTTATAAAGACAGGAACCGAGGGGAATCTGGAAGCGTTCAGGGAAGCTAGCGAACAGGTAATCCGTGACGAACGGGCAAAAAAGCATCACCTGCTTGCCAACGACCTGGAGAAAATTCTTTATGGTCGTTCAGGTAACGATAAGGCTGAATTTTCGTTGCTCAACCAGCGGCTGCCAAGGGACCGTGAGCGTAATCTGCCGCTGACACAGATCCGCAACCCAGTGCGTAGGATGGAAGATGTGGTCCTTTCCGAAGAAAACAGTTCTATGCTGGACGAGTTGCTGGAAGAGTATCATAGGATTGAGGTGCTTAAAAGCCATGGCTTACGGCCCTCTGACCGGCTTTTGTTCTGCGGTCCGCCTGGTTGCGGCAAGACCGTGACCGCTGAGGTGATTGCCGGTGAATTGGGATTACCTCTGGTTATCGTCCGGATTGACAGTGTTGTTTCATCCTACCTGGGCGAGACGGCCTCCAATCTGCGACAGGTTTTTGATTTTGCGGCCTCTTTCCCGACCGTGACCCTGTTTGATGAATTTGATGCACTGGCAAAGGAGCGGTCAGATTCTTCGGATCATGGTGAATTGAAACGAGTGGTCAATGCATTTCTCCAAATGCTCGATGATTATGAAGGAAAAAGTCTGCTGATAGGGGCAACCAATCACGAACGTATTCTTGATACCGCCGTGTGGAGGCGTTTTGATGAGGTTTTTGTCTTTGAAATGCCCAACCTTGAACAACTTCGGAGACTTCTATCCGTCAAATTACGTGGAATCCGGCGGGAATTCAACCCTGAAGACAGCCGGATAGCCGGACTGTTCAAGGGGATGAGTCATGCTGATGTTGAGAGAGTTGTCCGGCGTGCCGCCAAGGATATGATTCTTGCCGGTCAGGAATTCATGACCGAGCGTCACCTGACATCAGCCATACAGCGAGAAGATGCCAGGAGATCCCGGCTGAAAAGGAGTTAATCCGCATGGCTGATTCATTTCCCCATCTTCCATTGCAGCGAGAGGAGCCGGTCAATGATAAACGGCCGGGCAGATATCCTGTGCCGACTGAACCTGATGACACTGCTGCTCATGGCAAAAAGCTGCGACAGGAGCTTTCCAAGGCTACCATTGAAGCGGGTGAGGATGAAGGGGGATTTGATGAGCGCCGTCTTTTTCGGTTCACTGTCGAGGAGGGATTTTCGCCTGATGAGTTGACAAAAATTGCCAGCCCGGACTTTCGTGACCAAATAGAGGTGGTGAGTCAGGAGGGCAAAGAGATTGTTGTTGCTTTTATCAGCAATGCGGCCCTGGAGTCCTTTGAAGCCTTGCTGACAACGCTTGCCGGTGGCGAGATCCCGAAAAACAAACAGGTTTTTTACGCACTCCAGGGAATGAGCGGCTGGAAACCGAGCGACAGGATGGGATGGGCGCTCAAAAGAGAAGGTTTTCCCGAGGAAGAATCCTTTCTACTTGATGTTGAATTGTGGCCGATGGAGGATAACCCGGAGGAACGGGAAGCATTACGGCATTCTTTTGAAATGTGGCTGAGTGAGCATGAGATTTCCTGGCTCGATAGCGTAAAACAGCCAGGGCTTACGCTGTATCGGGTTCGTTGCGGTAGGGAACAGGCTGAATCCTTGTTGCACTATCGGGATGTTCGAACAGTAGATTTACCGCCCCGCTTCGGCATTGATCTGCGTTTACAATCCACAGATATCAGCAACTTGGGAGAAGTCCCACATCCCCCTGAAAATGCGCCTGGAATTACAGTGCTCGACAGCGGTCTTGTCACGGGACATCCATTGATTGATCCGGCTGTTGGCGAAGCAGAAAGTTTCCTGCCCGGCAAAGATCCTGCCGATGAAAACGGGCATGGCACCCATGTCGGTGGGCTGGCCCTTTATGGTGATGTGGAAGAATGTCTTCGTAATGGCAGTTTTATTCCGGAGCTACACCTGTTCAGCGGCCGAATACTTGACGAGCATGCTGAAAATGAAACCGGATTTATCGCCAATCATATAACAGAGGCTGTTCGATATTTTCATAATGAGTATAACTGCAGCGTTTTTAATCTTTCTTTTGGCGATCTCAATAAGCCATATCTGGGAGGTCATATTCGGGATCTGGCATTCACATTGGATACGCTTGCCAGAGAATTCAAAGTCCTGTTTGTGGTTTCTTCCGGAAATGTACTGGGAAACCAGCTGAATGGTCTGGAATGGCGGGAACGCTATCCACAATATCTGCTTGAAGATGAGTGGACCATCGTGGATCCTGCTCCTGCCTTGAATGTTCTTACCGTGGGCAGCCTGGTAAGGTACGATCAATCCATTAACAGCCAGCGTTATGCACATGATCCTGCTGAACAGCCGATAGCAACCGTCAATCAACCCTCACCTTTCACCCGCCATGGCCCGACTGTCGGTGGCGCTATCAAACCGGAGCTGGTGGATTATGGTGGAAACTGGGCGATCAATACCCGTGCTGGTGCCAATACATTGGTTCCAAATTGCGGTCTGGGTGAGTTATCTACCAATTGGCAATCAATCAGTGATGGAAGACTGTTTGCCGATGATTCCGGGACCAGTTTTGCCGCGCCCCATGTGGCCTATCTTGCTGCCATGCTGCAAAATGAGGTGCCGGATGCTTCACCAAATCTCATGCGGGCTCTGTTGGTCGTTCACGCCAGGATTCCTGAAGAGACGGAACAATTATTCAATACGGATAACGATACAGTACGATCAATTTGTGGCTATGGCCGGGTAGATTCCAAAGGGCTGTTCCGTTCACTTGAAAATGAGGTCACGCTGATTGCGGAAGGTTCGATTCCCAACAAAAAGCATCATTTTTATGAAATTCCTGTTCCTGAAGATTTTTTAAGCCGGGGGAGACGGTTACGAGAAATTTCCGTGGCATTGGCGTACACGCCCTATGTTCGTTCTACGCGAATTGATTATCGGTCCTCCAGGATGAGTTTCAAGTTGGTGGTCGCAGACGATATCTCGGATGTTTCTGCGAGATTTAATGCGGCAACTGACCAGGAAGCCTACGATGCCATAAAAGAAGTTGGAAAAGAAGTGGGAGATAACCGCAGTGTCACCAGTGTGCAGAGAAACAAGGGCACGGTCCAAAGTGCCACTTGGTGCTTCAGGCAGTTCAACTCCAATGCCAAACTGAAAAATAAGAAACTGTTCGTGGTTGCAACCCGTCATGATTTCCCCTGGGGTGAGCCTCATTGCGCAACAAACGAAGATTATGCGTTGGTAGTCGCCTTCCGTGATCGCGAAAACGAAGAAGCGAGACTCTATACCCAAATTCAAAACAGGCTTCAGGCGAGAATGAGGGCCAGGGTGTAGATTTGCAAATGAACCTTCAAATATTAAAGCAACAAATCGCCCGTGGCGAAGACAGCCGTAACCAGTTCAAGGCCGACATCAGCAATGCAGATTCCCTGGCTGCGGAAAAGGCCGCCTTTGCCAATGGTGAAGGCGGTACCATTTTCATAGGTGTTGCCGATGATGGTTCGATTCCCGGTTTATCGGCCCGGGATGTCAGCCGGATCAATATAAATCAATACAAAGGGATTGGTTCCGGTATCAGAAGAGCTTTGGATGAATGGCCGGATATAGATTTCCGGGATGATCGCGAGGGAGGGCTTTTTACCGTCACAGTACAGCGAACTGAGATGACAGGTTCGGGGAAAGCCTCTATTCTTTCAGGGAAAATTACTCCACTACAACAAAGTTC
>CAZQFI010000160.1:0-1517 GCA_964592545.1 uncultured Geobacteraceae bacterium | reverse complement strand
CGTCCATCCACTCTGCAACCCGGGAAAATCTGTCGACATTCCCAATCCGGGTTTCGGGATCAACCAGTTTGGTATCTTCAATCGTATCGATCAAGCTGTAATCATCGCCCTCCCCCAAGGGGTGCTCAATCGAATAGGTTTTTTTCACCAGCAACATCATTCGCCGGACCGAACTGACATCTTTACCCATGGCAGCGGCGATCTCCTCAATTTCAGGATCACGCTTCAGCGATTGACTTAATTCCCTGCTGACTTTGATCAGCTTATTGATATCATCTGCAACATGCACCGGCAGACGGATCGTCCGGCTTTGATTGACAATTGAGCGTTCGATAGATTGTCGAATCCACCAGGTAGCGTAAGTGGAAAATCGGCATCCCTTACTGACTTTAAACTTTTCAACAGCTTTGATAAGTCCGAGATTTCCCTCTTCAATCAGGTCGAGAAAAGGCAGTCCCCGGTTCATGTAGCGCTTGGCAATTTTGACCACAAGACGCAAATTGGATTCGATCATCCGCTCACGGGCACGATTGTCTCCCTGAGCAATCAGTTCAGCAAGTTCACGTTCATCTTCGGCAGTTAACAGTTTGTTTTTCTGGATTTCCTTCAGATAGAGCTTGATCGCATCTGCGGTTGCCTGCTCATTATTGGCGGTATAAACCTTTTCATCCGTTATATTTTTTGTGTCACCGCTTTTCGATTCCAGATTCTTCGGGATATCACCTAGAACAGGATCTTCACCAGACGACGTAAAATCATCCATCAGAGGCCTCCACAACAATTGAATAACAGACAGCAAACGATAATTAAGGCAGGTATGAAATCGGGTTGACTGCCACCTTCCCTTTTCTTACCTCAAAATGGAGCCGCGGTTGACCACCCGACGGGGGGGTTCCCGACAGGGCAATACGTTCCCCACGACTCACAAAATCCCCCTGTTTAACAAGGTTTTTACGATTAAAACCATAGACCGTAAATAAGTCGTTTTCGTGTTGAAGAATGACAAGGAAAGCATAACCGCTCACCCCAGCACCACTGTAAATGACCTTACCCGCCTCTGCCGCGACAACCGGGGTCCCGGAACGGGCGGCAATTTCAATCCCACGCCCACGACCCGCCTTGGCTTTTTTGGTGAAAGAACGGACAATTTTCCCCCGTAAAGGCCACTGAAGTCTCTTGACAGAGGTTGCATGCGGTTTGACCTTCCGGGTCGGTTTGGCCTTGGTCGTTGATGCTTTTGGTGCTTTGACTTTTGCCCGCGGCCGGGGGGTGACCCTTTTCTTCTTTTTTACCGCAACCGGTGAACCGGTTGGTTTGGGAGAATTAACAACCGGGACGCGCAATACCCGATCGGCACCCGGGATAAAAATCTGCGAACCAACCGATATTTGTGTCGGGTCGGAGATGCCATTCGCCCGTGCCAGATACCCCTCATCGACCTGATATGTTTTACTGATCCGGTACAGTGTCTGCCCCGGCTTAACGGTATGATAAACGCCATTGACACAGGAGCAGAG
>CAZQFI010000159.1:0-4459 GCA_964592545.1 uncultured Geobacteraceae bacterium | reverse complement strand
GATTTCACGTAAAAAGCGTTGCGAGAGCAGATAATCGTTGGTCACAATCACTTCGGTATGGAGCGACCCATAGGTTTCGATATGCTCCCGCGCCTGCTCATAGGTGTCGACAATCCGCACCGCCAGAATCAGCTCCAGATATTCGGCAAACCAGTCGTCTTCGATTGCCGGAACAAGATCACCAACAAGTGCACACGCTTTTTCACAACCACGCAGCTCGACCCCCGCTTTTTTCATAGATGCGGCAATCTGCGGCAGAAATGTCGCTGCGATATCGGCATGAACCAGTAACGTTTCCAGCGCATTGCAGACACCGGGGCGCTGCACCTTGGCATTCAGGCAAATTTCTTCGGCCATCTTCAGGTCGGCGGCGGCATCCACATAAGTATGGCACACCCCTTTGTAATGTTTGATCACCGGAATCCGCGAATTTTCCGAAACAAACCGGATCAGTCCTTCACCGCCACGGGGGATAATCAGATCGATCTGATCTTCAAGCTTCAGCAATTCGGTTACAGCGTTGCGGTCACTGGTCGTCACGACCTGCAAGGCCGCCTGCGGCAAACCCGCTGTTTCGAGCTCGCGTTGCAATATCTCACCGATCGCCCGGTTGGAATGGAGCGCCTCGGAACCGCCACGCAAAATAACTGCATTGCCGCTTTTCAGACACAATCCCGCAGCATCGGCGGTCACATTGGGTCGCGATTCGTAAATAATCCCGATGACACCCAGGGGGATCCGCTGGCGACCGACCTGAATTCCATTGGGGCGCAGCCACATTCCGGTGATCTCGCCAACCGGGTCGGGAAGAGCGGCAACTTCACGCAGTCCGTCAGCCATCCCTTTGATGCGGTCAGCAGTCAACGTCAGACGATCAACCATCGCTTCTGCCATACCGTTGGCCCGGGCACGGCTCAGGTCCTTTTCGTTTTCCAGCTGCAGGAATCCCTCTCCCTCTTCAAGGGCCGCCGCCATGTTCACCAGTAATTCATTTTTGACCGCTGATGACAGATGAGCAATCTGCCGGGAGGCACTTTTGGCAGCCGTTGCCAGTGCCAGCATTTGACCTGAGATCGTCATTCTTCAATCTCCTCTTCGGTATCGATGGTCAGCACCAGGTTATCACGACAGACGACCTCATCCCGGTATTTATAGCCGAGAATTTCCTCAATTTCTGCCGTCTGCTTGCCCATAATCCTCAGCGTTTCCGCCAGAGAATAGCTGATCACTCCCCGGGCAAATTCTTCGCCATCGCGGTTACACAACCGCACCGCATCGCCGCGCTCAAAACCACCCTCAACACCACAGATTCCCGATGGCAATAAACTTTTGCCATGCTTGATCACAGCCCGCTGTCCCCCTGCGTCAATCAGGAGCTTGCCACGCGGCTTCTTCGAGAAGGCAATCCAGTGCTTTTTCGCGGTCATTTTGGACTGTGCCGGGAGGAAGTAGGTTCCAACCTCCTCTCCATCAAATATGCGACTCAGGATATTGGCATTTCGCCCATTGACAATCAGAGTACCAACCCCGCTCAACGCGGCACGTTTTGCCGCTTTTAATTTGGTCCGCATCCCGCCGGTTCCCAGGTCGCTGGACCCTTTGCCGCCCATGGCTTCAATATCGGGGGTGACCCGCTCAACAATCGGAATCAGTTCTGCGTGAGGATTTTCGCTCGGGTCCCGGTCGTATAGACCATCGACATCGGACAGGATAACCAGCAAATCGGCTTCAACAAGATTGGTAACAAGAGCTGAAAGATTATCGTTATCACCAAAACGGATTTCATCGACAACAACGGTATCGTTCTCGTTGACGATTGGTGTCACACCATATTCAAGCAGCGTCATAACGGTATTGCGGGCATTCAGATAACGGCGCCGGTTGGACAGGTCATCACGGGTCAGCAGAACTTGGGCAACATTGTGACTCAGTTTCTGAAAGGTCTCTTTATATTCGTGGATAATCCGGGTCTGTCCGATAGCGGCAGCGGCCTGCTTCTGCGGAATAGTCTGCGGGCGGCCGACGATTCCCAGCTGCCCCTTACCAGCCGAAATAGCGCCCGACGAAACGAGGACAACTTCAAGACCACGATCCAGCAATTGGCAGATATCGGCTGACAACTCGGCAACCCGGTCGTATTCCAATCCATCGGCATTGGAGATGACACCACTCCCAACCTTGACGACAACCCGTCTCACATGTGCTAACAGTGCTTTACGCATAACCCCTCAGCATCTCAGGAAAAATCAATCTTCACCACGCAGCCTGTCGAGCTCATTGCCAACGACAGTCACCAGTTCCTTCAGCCCCTCGCCGGTCACAGCTGAAACCGCCATGGTCTGATACCCTGCAGCAGCAAAACGCTCAGTCAACGCGTCAATCTGGTCGCGCACCTCGGGAACATCAATCTTGGTCAATACGACCAGCTGCGGTTTCCCGGTTAAACTGTCATCGTAGCGCTTCAGCTCGGTGTTGATCATGGCAAAATTTTCGAAGGGGTCTCCCTCCTGCATGCAGGAGGTGTCAACCAGATGAAGGAACAGATCCGTTCGCTCAACGTGGCGCAGAAACCGGGTGCCCAGCCCCTGCCCCTCACTGGCACCGGCAATCAGACCGGGAATATCGGCCATCACCATCGTCTTATAGCCGCCGTAAGGGACGACACCGAGATTTGGAACCAGCGTGGTGAACGGGTAGTCGGCAATCTTCGGCTTGGCTGCAGACAGTGCCGAAATCAGTGTAGATTTGCCGGCATTCGGCAGACCAACCAGGCCAATGTCGGCCAGCAGTTTCAATTCAAGGCGTAACGACTTGTTCTCTCCGGGGATCCCCGGTTGCGCATGGCGTGGCGCCCGATTGGTACTGGTGGCAAAACGGGCATTCCCGCGGCCCCCCTTCCCCCCCTGGAGAAACAGCAGCGGTTCGCCAACTTCGGTGAGATCAGCCAGCAGTTCGCCGGTTTCATCATCGTAGACAAGGGTTCCGCGCGGAACCCTCAGTTCCAGAGACGCGCCATTCTTGCCATGCATCGTTTTACCCAGGCCGGGTGCGCCATTTTTGGCTTTACAATGGTGCAAGTAGCGGTAATCAAGCAGGGTCGTCAGGGCATCATCAACGATAAAATAGACGTGTCCCCCATCTCCTCCATCGCCCCCATCGGGACCGCCGCGGGGAATAAATTTCTCCCGGCGGAACGAAACACAGCCACGGCCGCCATCGCCGGCCTTAACTTCAATTCTAACCTGATCAACAAACTTCATCTATTTTCCACGTCACTGTCATGAAACGGAAGAACCCGGTAATCGCGCTGCGACACCGGGTTCTTCTGATGTGTTCCTGACAAGACAGAATCAGGCGGCGTAAACGCTAACGTGCTTACGGCCTTGTGCCTTGGTCTCAAATTTGACAACACCATCGATCAGAGCAAAAAGGGTATAGTCTTTGCCACAACCAACATTGTTACCGGGGTGGAAAGTTGTGCCACGCTGACGCACCAAAATGGAACCAGCTGTCACTTCCTGACCACCAAAACGCTTGATACCAAGCCGTTTACCGACACTGTCACGTCCATTCCTGGAACTACCAGCCGCTTTCTTATGAGCCATGAGAGCCTCCTTAAGCTTCGATTGCCGCGACTTTAAGTCGGGTAATAGGTTGACGGTGGCCGTATTTTTTACGATACCCTTGGCGCCGCTTGGATTTGAAGACGAGAATCTTTTTGTCTTTTTCCTGGGCTACGATCTGTGCCTTAACCTTTGCACCTGGTACGAGAGGTGTTCCGAGTTTAACCTCTGCGCCACCGACCATGAGGACTTGATCGAGTTCAATGGTATCACCCACTGCACCATCGATCATTTCGACCTTTAAAAGGTCGCCTTCGGAAACTTTGTACTGTTTTCCTCCGGTCTTGATCACCGCATACATTGTTGACATTCTCCTATAAGCAAGTCAAAAAACTGCAAACGCAGACATTGCGCTGCAACGGCGCACTATATATGTCGGGGGAGCCTGTTGTCAAGAAAATTTACCCGGGATCAAACACCTCCCCTTCCCGCGGATACAACAAAAAAAGGCTCACTGTCTCCAGTGAGCCTTAAGGGTATTTTTTTCAGATAAAAACTAGAGCAGGGTAGAAACCGCCGCCTTAGCAGCAGCAAGAATGCTCTGCGGTAATGAACCGATCAGCAGGATAGCGACGATGAAGAATGCTCCCATGATCTTGGCACCGACAGGCAGCGCAATAACCTCACGTTCATCATCGGCAGCACAGTAAGCGGCACGTGCCATCTTGAGATAGTAAAAGGCAGCAACGGCAGCATTCATCACAGCAATAATAACCAGTGCGTAGAACCCTTTATGAATCGCTCCGGTAAAAATCATAAATTTACCGATGAAACCAATTGTCGGCGGAATTCCTGCCATACCGAAAACAGAGACCAACAGGGTCAGTGCCAGCAGC
>CAZQFI010000158.1:0-1741 GCA_964592545.1 uncultured Geobacteraceae bacterium | reverse complement strand
AACTTCCTTGAAGCCCAGTTTGACAGAGGCTGCCTTGGTGAATCCGGGTGGGTTGCGCATGAAAAAACCTGAAAAAACGATCAGGGCGATAAATGTGATACCGAAATAGCCGAACAGTGTAAAAGGGGTGAAATTGAGTTTAAGCAGGTATCCGGCAACGGTACTGACCAGTGCTGCACCGCCACCGAATCCGGCAACAGCGACTCCGGTGACCAGCCCCTTATTGTTGGGAAACCATTTGATACAGGTCGCGATCGGGACAATGTAAGCGATCCCGGCCCCGACACCGGCAATAATTCCGTTGCCGAGAACGGTATAGGTAAAGTTGCTCCCCCCGAGAGAGGAGAGCAACCAGCCGCTGCCAAATAAAATTCCACCACTGATAGCTGCGATGCGGGGGCCGAACTTGTCGACGAGGGTGCCGGAAAAAATCATTGTTAAAGGAAAGACAAAGTAGAATACCGAAAATGGGACCTGAGCTTGAGCCTGGGAGATACCGAGGATGTTTTTGATGTGCTGTACGTAGACCGACCAGGAGTAGGTTGCACCCAGACAAAGTTGCATCAGTAGCGCCGAAAGGATCACCATGATTCGCATAGTCATTCTCCTGTTCTGTCGGTGTGTGCAATCAAGGTATATAGATTTTTTGATATTGTCAAATCTCTGTATTTATTGCTAAATGTGTTGGAGAGTCTTTTTGATGATACTGGATTGGTAGGAAAAATGGCTGAAAAATCTCTGACTGCGTGGGACGATATTTGCGAACGCTGTGGTCGGTGTTGTTATGAAAAATATGAGTATCGGGGGAAGATTTTTTACACCGACACCCCGTGTCAGTACCTTGATACCAAAACCAATTTGTGCAGAATTTATGATCAACGGGCAGAAATTTATCCCGAGTGTACTCAATTAACGCCGCAGCTGGTGAAAGCCGGTATCCTCCCCGAGGATTGTCCTTACGTAAAGAGAAAGGGCTAGTATTCAGGCTCTCTTTGTGTGAAAAAGTTTGCGGCACTGCTCCCTGGTTGCGGCAGCGTCAATAACTCCCTGTTGTCTCTGCCGATATTTTTCTTCAAGGAGTTGTTCAATCTCTTCCGGGATAATTTCAGCAATCTCATCCCGGACAACCTGGCCGATTGTCGGGCTGTTCCCTTCGGTTGAAACAGCAATTTTCAGGCTGCCGTAGTTTAACAGGGAACTGAAATAGAAATCACATAACTCTGGGCGATCGACACAATTGAACAAAATATTCTGCTGCTCTTTTTTCTTCAGAATCAACGTTGCGACATCTGGGTTGCCGGTGGCATCGATGACAATCGTGGCATGATCAAGATCATTTTTTTCAAGGAGCTTCTTGCGGCAGGGGATGTTGAGTTCGGCAAGTTCCTGACACACCTGTCGAGCAATAATCGAGAAATCAATCCTATTTTTGAGCAGGATTCGTGCTTTGTGCAGGGCGATTTTGCCGCCGCCGACCAAAATTATTGAGGGATCTTTAAGTAAAACAGGGAGGGTTCCCATCGTGTTATCCTTCGTTTTGAAATTCTGATGTGTCGCGGGAATGCTACGCTGACACAATAAAACCATCAAGTCATATTTATGGCTTATGGCATTTTCATTGAGGACAAAACTTTTTTCTTGCAGAAGGAGCACATTTCATCTCTAATCGTCTGTAATAGGAAATACGGCATGGAAGGTGAGGAAGATGGTGAAAATCCATCACGGACCCGCCACTGTAACC
>CAZQFI010000157.1:0-3641 GCA_964592545.1 uncultured Geobacteraceae bacterium | reverse complement strand
CCTTGGCCCGCAGGGAACCGGATTTCTTTACATCAGAGACGGGCTGCAGATCAATCCGTACATTTTCGGGGGAACCGGAAATAACTCCCATTCTGATCAGCAGCCACAGCACCTGCCCGAGCGTCTCGAATCGGGGACGCTGAATCTCCCGGGACTGGCCGGTCTTCATGCCTCGCTACAGTATCTCCAGGAGGGGGGAATCGCCATCGTCCGGCAGCGCGATACGGGATTGACCACCCGAATCATTGATGGATTGAAAACCATAGATAACGTTGTCGTTTATGGTCCCGAATCCCCTCTGGAGCGGGGCAATGTTGTCTCTTTCAATCTTTTATCTTGTGATCCCGGTGAGGTTGGATTTATTCTCGACCAGCAGCACCAGATTCTGGTTCGTACCGGTCTCCATTGTGCCCCGGCGGCCCATCAGACACTCGGAACCTTTCCTGCGGGGACAGTGAGAGTCAGCCCCGGTTATTTTACAACAGATAGTGATATCGATTATTTTCTTGCTGCGGTGCTCACGTTAAGCCGGCAGAAATGCTCTTGAGAGAGGATCTCGGGTATGAAGAATTACGTACTTGATACAAATGTTTTGCTGCACGACCCCCAGGCTATTTATAAATTTTCTGAGAACACCGTCATCCTGCCTTTGACCGTTATTGAAGAGATTGACCGATTCAAGAAAGATCAAAGTGAGACAGGGCGCAACGCCAGACAAATTTCCCGGACGATCGATGGCTTTCGCCAGCAGGCCAAGCTGATTGAGGGGGTCCCGCTGGAAAATGGCGGAACCCTCAGGGTTGCCATCTATCGCCAGGAATTTTTGCAGAAACTCCCGCCGGAGCTGAGAAACGATCAGGGGGATAACCGGATTCTGGCCGTTGCTCAGGATTTGCAGGAAAACTTGCCCGGCGGCACGGTCTTTTTTGTGACCAAAGACATCAACCTGCGGATCAAGGCCGACACAATCGGTCTCAGTGCCGAAGATTATCAGAGTGACAAGGTTCCCATTGAAGATCTCTACACCGGTTCCGGTGAGTTTGTTGTGCCGGGAGCCCTTGTCGATCAATTTTACGAACAGGGGTTCCTTGATACTGATGAGGAATTTTTTGCCAACCAGGGGTTAACGCTGGTCGATGACGCCAATCCTTCACATACCGCAATCGGTCGCTATGATGCTGCCCGTAAAGCGGTCGTGTCACTGATCAAGGCGCCCAAAGAGGGGATATGGGGGATTCATCCGCGTAATCGGGAGCAACAGTTTGCCTTCGATCTGCTGCTGAATGACGATATCCAGCTCGTTTCTCTGGTTGGTAAGGCCGGGACGGGGAAGACCCTGCTGGCGATTGCGGCCGGGCTGGTAAAAACTGCAGATGAGAGCACCTATAATCGTTTGCTGGTTTCGCGCCCGGTTTATCCGATGGGTCGTGACCTGGGGTTTTTGCCCGGCGATATCGAGGACAAACTCGCTCCGTGGATGCAGCCGATTTTTGATAATGTTGAACTGTTACTCTCTTCCTACGATGAGGGGGGGAACCGCAAACGGGGTTATCGGGAGTTGATCGATCTTGGTTTGATGGAAATCGAGCCCCTGACCTATATTCGCGGCCGCTCTATCCCGAAACAGTATATGATTGTTGATGAGGCCCAGAACCTGACGCCCCATGAGATCAAGACAATTATTACCCGGGCCGGGGAGGGGACCAAGATCGTTCTGACCGGTGACCCCTATCAGATTGACAACCCCTATGTCGATTCAGCAAGCAACGGTTTGTCTTTTTCGGTCGAGCGACTGAAAGGTCAGGACGTGACCGGCCACACAACCCTGAGCAAGGGTGAACGATCTGAATTGGCCGAATTGGCTGCCAACCTCCTTTAACGATAAATAAGATTCTATGCTGGTTCTGGCTCTTGAAAGTTCGTGTGATGAAACGGCTGCTGCCATCGTAAAAGATGGCAGACAGATCCTTTCCAATAGTATCGCCTCCCAGGTCGATCTTCACGCTGTTTATGGTGGCGTTGTCCCCGAGCTGGCGTCACGTCGCCACCTTGAAACAATTAATCCTTTAGTTGAAGAAGCTCTGTCTAAAGCACGAATTAAACAGGAAGATCTTGAAGGGGTTGTTGTTACCCGTGGGCCGGGTCTGGTGGGAGCGTTACTGGTGGGGGTCTCTTTTGCCAAAGCCTATGCCTACGCGTTGAATATCCCGTTGATCGGTGTCCATCATATCGAGGGACATATCCAGGCGATTCAACTCGAAAAGGACGTTGCCTATCCTTTTCTTGCCCTTGCCGTTTCCGGCGGGCATACTCACCTGTACCGGGTTGACGGGATTGGTCAATACCGACTGCTCGGCCGAACCGTTGATGATGCTGCAGGAGAAGCCTTCGACAAGGTCGCCAAGATGATGAAGCTCGGTTATCCCGGCGGCCCGATAATCGATAAACTGGCTGCCGGTAGCGATGATGGGGGAATCATTTTCCCCCGCCCCATGTTGAAAAAGGACAACTTCAATTTCAGCTTCTCGGGAGTAAAAACGGCCGTCTTGAACTACCTCCATCACCACGATCAGCCGGTGACGGCGGAGAAAACCGCCCAGATCGCCTGTGCTTTTCAGCGGGCGGTTGTCGATGTTATAACCCAGAAAACCCTCCGGGCCGCGGCGACTGAAGGGTTACAGCGGATTGTTGTCGCGGGTGGTGTTGCCTGTAATTCAGGATTACGCCGGGTATTTTCTGAACGGTCGGCAAGAGCGGGATGCGAGGTCTCCTTCCCATCGCCGCTACTCTGTGCCGATAATGCTGCGATGCTGGCGGTCGCCGGGGATTACTATCTCTCTCAGGGGCGGGTGTCGGGTCTCGATTTGAATGCGGTCTCCAACTGGCCGCTGGAATCTCTAACGGACGAGTGGAGTCGGTAACCATTTATGTGGCGGCGCTGGGGTTTCTTCCGACAATTCAAGCTGAACATGATCAAGCTGGCACGGATTCAGTCTGAGCCTGATGCGATTGCTCGCGGCATGGCACTCGGTTTGTTTATCGGTTTTACCCCAACGTTTGGTGTCCAGATCATATTGGCCTTGTTATTCGCCTTCCTGTTGAAGCAGAACAAAATAGCAACCTTTGTTGGCGTCTGGATCACCAACCCTTTCACTGCGCCGATTATTTACGGGCTTGAGTATAAAATCGGTCGGATGTTGCTTGGTTTGCCACCCCTCAAAATTGACCATTTTGACTGGCAGTCGGCCTATTCTCTCGGAGCGCAGGTGGTGCAGCCATTGTTACTTGGCAGTCTGATCCTGGGAATTCCCTGCTCAATTATCGGTTATTCACTGACCGTCCGCCTGATTCCCAGCCTGAAACAGTGGAAAATCCCCCGCTGGCCCCGTAAAGGGAAGTTTCGTGTCAAATAAAAATACCCCGTACCGGACAAAAAAACGCTTCGGGCAACACTTTCTCCACGATCGCACGATTATCGATAGGATTATCAACGCGGCTCAGCTGAGTGCGCAGCAGCAGGTTGTTGAAATCGGTCCGGGACTTGGAGTTCTGACCGATGAATTACTCCCCAGAGCTGCTCACGTTCAGGTGATGGAGATTGATCGCGACCTTATTGAACGCCTGGAAAAAAGGGAAGATCC
>CAZQFI010000156.1:0-4817 GCA_964592545.1 uncultured Geobacteraceae bacterium | reverse complement strand
GGCATGAACTTCTGCAACGGTCAGATCGATATCGTGCAGCAGGACGTGTTGCTGTTCCAGATCGGTCGATAACAGAATCATGTAGGTATTGTTTGCGATCTTCCTTAAATCGCCGACAATTAACTTTCCCAGGTCTTTTTGTGCAGTGATATTCTGGATCTGCAGGTCACCTTTACGTTCCTGAATATGAAAATTATTTTGCCGCACAACCAGCAGCAGGAAGCCTGCCAGGATAATACAGAGGGTCAAAAATAATGGAAGCAGCCCACGGAAAGGGTGTGGAGAAATAGTCTTCATTTCTGTGCCCCGAATTGACCTGCCGATAAAGGCGACATATTTTCGGTTAATTTGAAAAATATTCCACAGCAACAGAACAACATCGGGTCAGGAAGCCTTATTTTGTCAATGAGATGAGTTGTAGACAATTATTGCCGATTAATAATATCAGGCCAACAGATTAATGACAATCAATTTAATAGTCTGTTGCTACAGAAACAACAAAAGGCCGTACCAAAAACTGGTACGGCCTAAAAGATGATTTCATCGCGACTGAAACGTTACTTCATCGGTCGCCGGATATGAATTTCACGCGCCAGGGTATCATCAACAGCAAATTGAGAATGGCCCACTTTGAAAATATAACTGGGGAATTTTTGGGTCAGAACAACCTGACTTCCGGGCAACACCCCCATACTCATCAATTTCTGCATCTTTTTATCGTCACTTGCCGAGAGATAGGCAATTTCACCCGATTCACCCGAGCGCAATTCGGTCAAAGCAACAATACCCGACTTCCCCTGTTGACGTGCCTCGATACAGCATTCACCGGGAGGGATCGGGTTCCCATGTGGACACGTTGTCGGATGGTTCAATAACGTACACAGTTTTGTATCGACCCCCTGGCGCAACAAATGTTCGAAGGCACACGCCTGCTCATTCCCCTCAGCGCCGGAAATCCCCAGAATATCCATTGTCAGCCGCTCTGCCAGACGGTGACGCCGCACCGTCATCTGTGCCTCGGAACGACCCTCTTTACGCAAATAGACGCGATCCCCGCGCACTTCAACATAAGCTCTCTGGAGCAATTCGAGAAGCTGCGGTGAATCGAGATCAACCTTTAAAGAGGTCAGAAGGCAACCGACATTATCACCCTCAACCGTCATCACCCAGAGGGATTCAAGAATTTCTTCCGCTTCTTCAGAAAGTCTATCCATCAGCTTTGCCCTTCCCTCTCTTGTGTAAAAAATGTTTCAACAGTCTCCCCGGAGCCGGATTTGAATAGCCACAGTGAGGACAGTGAATTTTTCGGCAACCGCCGAAACAACCGCCGCAACTCTCCTCCCCTTCGGGAGCCCCAATCTTGTCGGGGATGTCACGATGACAGAACCCGCAGATCACATCAGCAATCCCGTTGAAATGAGAATACGGTTCAAAAGCCAGCCCGATGAAAATGCCATCAGGGTGACAAAAACGAATATCGCCAGCGAAACCTTGAAGCCCCGTTCTTTAAGCATGACCAGAAACTGGGCAACACAGGGGACAAACAACGTCAACGTCACGGCTGCAACTGTCAGCTGAGTCGGATTCAATAACCCGGATGACTGCAGATCGTAGAGTCCGGCAGCCCCGAAATCGCGGCGGAAAAATCCGAAAACAAAGGCGGTGGTCACCTCAACCGGCAGGCCAATCCAGTTGACGACAGGAGCAAACATATTGATGACACTCTCGAGTGTCCCGGTCATCTTCCCTGCCCACAACACCAGCGAGGCAAACAGAAACAGGGGGAGAATTTCAACAAAATAGCTCTGCATCCGGGTGAGAGTTTTAACGGCAACATTGCGTAACTGCGGGAGGCGAAGCGGCGGAATCTCCATGTAAAACACCGGACTCTCCCCCGGTAACACCTTTGCGGCAAGAAATCCGATTAAAATAAAGACCAGCAGCAGAAAAATCGTCCAGACAGTAAGAGCTCCGGGCTGTGCCGATAACAAGCCGAGAATCACCCCGAGTTGGGCGCTGCACGGAATCGCCAGTGCCAGCAGCATTGTTGCAATAATCCGCTCGCGGCGCGTTTCCAGAGTCCGGGTCACCAGCGTCGCCATGGTGTCACAGCCAAAACCAAGGACGATCGGGATAACGGCCCGCCCCGACAATCCGATCCGTTTAAACAACCGGTCAACCAGGAGTGCAAGACGGGGAAAATAGCCGGTATCCTCAAGCAGCGAAAAAACCAGAAAAAATGTACCAACAATCGGCAGAACCAGTGCAACAGCATAACGGATTCCCAGTGTCCAGAGCCCATATTCCCCGGCCACCAGTTCAAACAGCCATTCGGCGGAAAGATTTCTCTGAAAAAAATCGACGACCGGAGGATTAATATACTGTTCGAAGAGTGTCCCTTCAAAAAAATCGACCAGCGTCCCGGCACCAAAACTGCCCACAAATTTATACAAGCCCAGGTAAACGACAAGGATCAGAATTGGAGCACCCGTCAACGGGTTCATCATCCAGCGTGACAACTTTTCGGTAAACCCTTCCCGTTCCTCAACTGTCTGGGTCACAACACCACTGAGCATCTTTGCGCATACTTTGCGGCGTTCAAGACTGATCTGTAAATGGAGGTCGGCTCTCCGGCGGAATGAAATTTCCCTGATGACCTCCTGGAGCTGCTCATAACTGTTTTCAACTTCATTCTCGGCAACCAGATCGACAATATCGGTATCCTTCTGCAACAGCAGAATTGCAGTTGCCCGGCGGCTTAAACGGTAATCTCCACGAATCAGCTTAATCACCCGTTCAATGTCCTGCTCAAGATCGGCGGCATACACAAACGGAGTGTAGGGAACCATGGTGTAATCGGCAATCGCCTGGAACAACCGATCAAGACCGATTTTCCGTTTCATCACCGCACCGATGACAGGAATTCCAAGATTTTCCTGCAACAGTTCAATATCGATCTGCATCCCCAGCCGTTTTGCTTCATCAATAATATTCACGACGAGGATAACCGGTAATCCTGCTTCGATTAACTGCAGGGTCATCGGTAACATTCTCTCGATATTCCGGGCATCGATAACGTGGATAACCGCATGAGGATCTTCGTTGAGCAGAATGCTCCGGGCGACCCGCTCTTCTTCTGTGATCGGCATCATTGAGTACATGCCGGGAGTATCAAGAACCTCGTAACGCCGGTCATCGATATGGCAGTAACCGCGAGACACCTCAACCGAGGTGCCGGGATAGTTGGAAACTGTCGTATAAGCCCCTGTCAAGGCGTTGAAAACGACACTTTTTCCGACATTCGGGTTGCCGACGAGGACAACTTTGGGATGTGATGTTTGGGTGACTGCCATAAAACCGCGAACTTTCCTCATGAATGGAAATATTAAATCTTTATCAGGCCGATCAGCTCGCGTAACTATTCTGTTGCGGCGCAGCCGGAGCAAAGGCCATAGAGCTCATGGCGGTGACGTTTAATTTTAAAATTGTAGCGGGCCGCGACCTGTTCCTGAAGCATCTCGATCTTCGGCTCACTGAACTCAATGATCAGACCACATTCAGTGCAGACAAGATGGTCGTGATGCTGATCAACATTCAGTGGTTCAAAGCGTGTCTGTCCGTCACCAAAATCGAGTTCCAGGGCGATACCGCTTTCGGCAAGCAATTTGAGGGTACGATGAACCGTTGCATAACCGATGCGGGGATGATCTTTCCGCAGCTTCAGATAAAGATCTTCGGTCGAATAGTGCGACTTTGATTCCAGAAAGGCCTCGAGGATAATCTTCCGCTGGCTGGTATTCTTCAGCCCTTTGCGGCGCACATACTCGTTGAAAACAGCAATTTGATCCATTTTCGACCTCCCGACTTCAAATTGAAAATGACATTCAGGAACCTAATGGAACAGCCCGGTAAGATCAAGAAAAAAGCGCTAAACCCGCAATAATCGAGACCAGCCCTGGCGGTAACAGTCAACCGAGAGATGGCGGAAACAGCTGATAGAGAAAACCGGTCATTCGTCCAAACAAATCAAAAAACAAGAAAATACCGGCAACCATAAGGAGCAGTCCGGTAACAATTTCGACGATCCGGATATGCTTTTTGAACCGATCGAAAAACCCCAGGAAAGAGTGAAAAAGTAACCCGGAAATAAGAAAAGGGACGCCAAGACCGGCAGAATAAAAAGTCAGCAGAACAATCCCTTTGCCAACCCCTCCAGAACTGCCGGCAGCGATTGCCAGAATGGCTCCCAGAATCGGACCGATACACGGGGTCCAGCCGGCGGCAAAAGCGATGCCAACCAGAAAAGTACCGATAAAACCGGTCGGCTTATCGCGCAACTGAATCCGTTTCTCTCCCAGCAACATCCCAAAATGAAACAAGCCACTCAGATGGATACCGAAGAGAAAGATCATCACTCCGCCGATCTTCTGGATAATACCCAGTCCATCACGCAGATAGGTCTGGAACGATGCCGATGCAAATCCTGCCAGCCCCCCCAGAGTGATAAAAACTGCCGAAAACCCCGCAATAAATGCCAATGAATGGAGAACCACCGTCAGGCGAACCTGAGAACCGGCGTCACTGTCTTTCAATTCGGCAAAAGAAAGGCCTGAAATGTACGTCAGGTACGAAGGAATCAGCGGCAACACGCAAGGCGAAAAGTAAGAGAGAAGTCCGGCGGTAAAGGCGATCCAGATTGTAACATCAGTTCCAACATCCATAACAACTCCAGTGGCGGATCAGCCGTTCAGTAAAAACTCGATCAATTTAAAAGCACCATCAGACATCCAGTCCCGTCCACCAATGATTTTCTCAAC
>CAZQFI010000155.1:0-6821 GCA_964592545.1 uncultured Geobacteraceae bacterium | reverse complement strand
ATCTGCTCAACCCCCTGACGCATCTCATCAAGAGTCATATTGTCAAGCATGATGATATCGGCCCCAGCCTGTAACGCTTCGGTGACTTCATTCAGGTCACGGGTTTCTATCTCTATTTTCAGGGTATGAGGAAGCTGCTGCTTCGCCCGTTCAATGGCCGCACCGATGCCACCCGCTGCTGCGATATGGTTCTCTTTAATCAGCACCCCATCAAACAAACCGATCCGGTGGTTACGTCCACCCCCCATTCGCACCGAATATTTATCAAGGGCACGCAGCCCGGGAACCGTTTTACGGGTATCAACAATGGTTGCTTTGGTTCCGGCAACTTCAGCAACGTACTGTGCTGTCAAACTGGCGATACCACTCATCCGTTGCAACAGGTTAAGGGCGACCCGCTCCCCCTGCAGCAACACCGATGCCCTGCCCCGCAACCAGGCAATCACTTCACCCTTGACAACGGCGCGACCATCGGTTGAGATTTTTTCAAAGCCAATTTCGGGATCGAGTACTTTAAAAACCTCGGCGGCAACATCAAGACCTGCCAGGGTAAAATCTTCTTTCGCAACCAGTTCCGCACGGGCAACGGTATCCCGCTTGACAGTCACCTCCGTTGTGATATCCCCCAATCCGATATCTTCTTCCAGCGCGGTACGGATAATTCGTTCAATTTCAAACTGCATTCCTGAAAACCTCAAGCGAAATTCTACACATATAACGGTGTGTCAGAATTGAAGAAAAAGAAGTTCATCTATAGCATAACGGTTAGAACTGCCGCAACCTAAATCACGGGACTCGCTGGGGAAATCTCCTTTACATTTCCGTGACTTGTGGTAAAAATGGTCTCCTCATGAAAACAGCGAATACAGCGTGATTAAAGGAGGATCAAATGAAAAGAATTTTGCCTGTCGTACTTCTGGTGATAGGTCTGAGTCTCGGGGGGTGCGTCAGTAAAAATACCTATCAGCAGAAAGTCAATGAAGCAGAGCTGCTGAATCATGACGTTGCCGACCTCACGTCATCGGTTGCAAAACTGCGTAAAGAAAAAAGTGAGCTGCAAAACGATCTCTCCAATCTCAACGCCCGTCTCGTCGAAGCGCTGCAGCAGAACTCCAAGCTTCAGCGTGATCTGCTGGCTGCACACGCAGATCAGGAGCGCCAAAAGGGGAGTTTAACGCAACGTCAGCAACAACTTGAAGATATGCAACAGACCAATGATCGGCTGCTGGCCACGGTCGAAGATCTGAACCGCGCCCTTGAAAAGGAAAAAATTGCCCGGGAAGCCCGGCTGGCAAAGGTAAAAAATACCTATAATCAGCTGGTCAATGCCCTTGAAGAGGAGATCAAACGGGGGGAGTTGACGATTTCGAATCTCGAAGGACAACTTTCGGTCAACCTGCTGAACAAAATCCTCTTTGATTCAGGGAAAACAACCATCAAAGGGGATGGTAAAAAAGTTCTCAAAAGTCTGGGGGATGTTCTGAACAAATTTCCCGATAAAGCGCTGCAGATTGCCGGACACACCGACAATGTTCAGATCAGCAGTCGCCTGAAAGAACGCTACCCGTCAAACTGGGAGTTATCGACAGCTCGGGCGACCAGCGTTGTCCACTTTCTGCAGGAAAAGGTCGGTCTGCCCGGAGAGCGGCTGATTGCTGCAGGCTACAGTGAATATCAGCCTGTCGCCAGCAATGATACTCCCGAAGGACGTGCCCAGAATCGCCGGATCCAGATATTATTGGTCCCGGTAAAAACCCCCATAGAGAAGAAATAAGTCGGACAAAAAAAGCCCGCGGTTTTAATTGAAACCGCGGGCTTTTAAGCGAAATAACCGGAAAAATCACTCGCTGTCACACAAAATGACCCGGTTTCTCCCATTTCTTTTGGCCTTATAGAGTGAATTATCAACCCGCTTCATCAAAGAATCGACACTGTCCCCCGGCTGGAATTGCGCAACTCCCAGACTGATTGTAATCCGACCGGCCAGGGTAAATTCATTCTGTTCAACTTCCGATCTAATCCGTTCCGCCAACGGACCAGCCTCCTCGATCCCGGTCTGCGGCAGCAACAGCAGAAACTCCTCTCCTCCCCAACGAATCAGCAAATCCCCCTGGCGAATAAGGCCGCGGACCAGTCGGCACAGCAACTTGAGAACCAGATCACCGGTGCTATGGCCAAAGTTGTCATTAACCTGCTTAAAATGGTCGATATCAAACATAATCAATGCGAAGGGGTCTTCGTTGCGTTCCGCACGCAGATGTTCGGCACTGACAGCCTCATCAAACTTACGGCGATTATATGTCTCTGTCAGAGCATCGGTAATCGCCAGATGTTCCACCTGACGGAGGCTTTCATTCAGCTGTGCAGCAAGATCACCAATTTCAATCAGCGCCCGGTTCAACTCACGTGTCCGCTCCTCGACACGTGCCTCAAGCAGTTCATCCTCCTGCTCTCTCTTTTTGTCTGTACCCCACTCGGGAACGACCAGCCCAAATAGACGTAGAAGCCTGGGGAAAAGGCACAGAGACCTTTTCTCCCGCGATACCCCGGACACTTCCTGAATCCCTGTATCCACAAACACCCCCGCTGATGGTTAGAAAAGGACCTGACCTGTCCTGAACAATAGAAATATCCTTGCGTAACATCTATAGTTTAACAGAAGCTGATGATCTCACAAGAATAGGACCAAAAGGAAAAGAGACAATCTGGTGCCACGTTGCGCTGATACAATCAAAACAACCTGAAGGAGAGATTATGCCCGTCATTCCCTACCAGCCGGAAGATATTCAGACACCAGCTGAGCTGGTCGCCGCGATACGCTCCAGAAGAGGCGGAAAACTGCTCAATCTTGACCGGATGTTACTCCACAGTCCTGTCTTTGCAGCGGGATGGAATACCTTTATAGGTCATGTCCGCAACGACCTTGCACTCCCGGATAAACTTTCTGAACTGGCAATCTGTACCGTTGCGATTTTGAATGGCGCTGACTACGAACTGACTCAGCACGCGCCGGAATTCCTGAAAGCGGGGGGAACCAGAGACCAGCTTGCGGCGCTGAGTGATGTCACACTGCCGACATTTCAAAAAGCGCTGTTTAATCGGATTGAGCAGGTCGTTATCCAGTTGACCATCGAAATGACCGGTATGGTAAAAGTTGCGCCGGCAACAATGGCAGCGATAAAACAACATCTGCAGAACGACCAGCACCTGGTCGAGCTTGTCGGTGTGATCGCAACTTACAATATGGTTTCACGCTATCTGGTTGCCCTGGAGATAAAAGGAGACTAGAATAGTCATAAACATAAATAAACCGGAGGACAGCATGTACGACGAATACGCAACCCACCAGAAGACAATTGGCTACATTTTGTGGATTTTCGGATTCACCGGTTCACACCGTTTCTACTATGGCAAACCGGTTTCGGGGACCATCTATTTTCTCACCCTCGGGCTGTTTGGTATCGGCTGGCTGGTTGACCTGTTCCTCATCCCAAGGATGGACGACGAAGCAAACCAGCGCTTTGCCAGTGGTCGCTACGACTACACTGTCGCATGGATTTTACTGACATTCCTTGGAGTTCTGGGTTTTCACCGGATGTATCAGGGGAAATGGATCAGTGGGATTATCTACCTGCTGACAGGCGGACTCTTCGGGCTGGGTTACCTCTACGATTTCTGGACCCTGAATGAACAAATTTCACAATTGAACTGGAGTTGACAGCGGCAGAGTATAAATAATTCCTCAGCAACAGAAAGAGTCTGCGTAAAAAATCTTGTCGGCTTTATGGTGTGCCGGCGCGACCTCCCCTTGCGGGCTGACATAACGTACCTCACATTGCAGGTCAAAACCGATCTCGGCATGAACAGCCTGACGAATACGGGCAATCAGAAAAAGGGTATCCTTCGCCGTTGCACTCCCCCGATTGATGATAAAATTGGCGTGCTGCTGAGAGACTTCAGCCTCTCCAATCCGCGTACCTTTCAAGCCGAGCGATTCAATAATTTTTCCGGGGGGGCCGACAGTTTCATGCATTTCTGAGCTACTGAGAAACACGGAGCCGCAATTCGGCCTTTTACGCGGGAATTTGTGACGCCTTTCACGCAGATCCCGTAACATCTCTTTGCGAATTATTTTGCTATCGCCCCGCTCGCATTGCAATTCAACGGCAACAACGATTGCATCTCCATCCTGGAGAGAACTATGACGATATGAAAAATCACATTCAGCCCGGGTTAATTTCTGCAGTTGACCATCGCTGTCAACAACTGTAACCATGGCAACATTTTCACCAATCCCCTGCCGGTGGCTCCCGCCATTCATCATCACCAGTCCACCCAATGTTCCGGGAATGCCGATACAATGCTCCAGCCCGGCTAAACCGGCTACCATCGCCTGCCTTGCCAGTAAAGGCACCCAGACTCCTGCTCCGGCAAAAATTCGGTCAGCGGCAATTTTACAACCGGCCATGTTCTGACCGATTTTCAATACAATACCCCGCACTCCGGCATCATCGAATAGGAGATTTGTCCCCTGCCCGATAACAACCAGTGGAATTGATCGCTGCCGGGCATAGCGGACAATTGTTCCAACCTGACCGATTGTTTGGGGCTCAATCAAAAGATCCGCCGGCCCACCTATCTTCCAGCTGCTGTGGTGGACAAGAGGCTCAGAAAAGGCCGTGTGACCGACATCCATCCCTGCAAGTTCAGATAATTGATTTTGAAGGCGACACACCATTGCGACTCTCAATCAGCACGATTAAAATCGACGATCTGCAATTGCAGCGTCTCTTTGCCACGCCATTCGTTGATTCCCGGGCGAAACATCAGATCGACAGTCTCTCCCAGTTGATCAAACCGTTCAGCAAAACCAAAAGCGATGCAACCAATTCGGCAGTCATCCTGCTCAACCTCAAATTTAAGGTGTTTTTCGCTCAAAACCCGTGGAGAGATAACTCTACAGTTGCGAGCGACAAACACCGGTTGAGGATTCCCGGCACCGCACGGATTCAACAGCTCCAGCTCTTTTAATAACGATCGGGTCAAAGTTGCCAGTGGCACTTCGCAATCGTAGGACGAAACAGGGACAAGATCTTCCCCGGTCAGCATCTTCTCTGCCACGCTCTCAAAGTCAGAGATGAAAATATCGAGCTTCTCTTCGGCAATTGACAACCCTGCAGCCATCGCATGGCCACCAAATCCACTCAGCGAATGATGACTCTCTTTTAACGCCTGAAAGAGGTGGAAACCGCTGATCGAACGGGCAGATCCCTTCCCCTGACCATTTTCCAGAGCGATCAGGACCGTTGGCCGATGGTAACGCTCAACCAGCCGGCTCGCAACAATGCCAATAACCCCGGAGTGCCAGTTTTCACTCGCCAGAACAATGGTCCGCCGATCGGATTGGCCATCATTTTCGACCATAGAGATCGCCTCTGCCAGCGTTTGCTGCTCAATCTTCTGCCGCTCACGGTTAAAACCGTCGAGGAGTCCGGCCAGCGACTCAACATCGTCAAGGGTTTCTCCCAGCAACAATTTCACACCCAGTGCAGCATCTTCAAGGCGACCTGCGGCGTTTAAGCGGGGGGCCAAACGGAAACCAACCGTGCCACTGGTGACATTCCTGACATCCGCAACCTTTTTCAAAGCCGAGATACCGGGTCGCTGTCCGACATCGAGTAGTCGGAGACCACTTTGGACCAGAGTTCGATTAACGCCACCCAGAGGAACAATATCGGCAATTGTCCCCAGAGCCACCAGATCAAGACCCTGACGCAAATCGGGTTCCAGTTTGGTTTCAAAATAACCGTTAAGACGCAAATGGCGCCGTAAACCGAGCAGGAGAAAAAAGGCGACTCCGACACCGGACAAGTCCTGCCAGGGGAAACAGTTGGTTGGCAGATGGGGATTAATCAATGCCAGACAATCGGGAAGGGTGTCGGGAGGCTGATGATGATCGGTAATAATCAGATCAAGGCCAAGTTCAGCTGCCAACCGGGCTTCATCTTGCGCCGACACACCACAATCGACCGAGACAATCAGGGAACAGCCATGGTCCTTTGTCTGGCGGATCGCATCGCCCGACAATCCATAACCGTCCCGCAGCCGCAGAGGAATATGGTACTCAACCTTCCCGCCCAAAGCCCTCAGCCACTCAACCAGCAGCGTACAGCCGGTGATGCCATCAACATCGTAGTCACCGTGAACCGCAATCTTTTCACCGAGCAATAACACCTGTTCCAGTCGCTGACACGCGACAGACATATCGGGTAATAAATCGGGATCGGGGAGCGTTGACAGTTTCGGCTGAAGGAATTCTCGCCCCTGCGCTGCCGTGGTAATCCCGCGCAGAAACAGGAGTGTGGACGTCACCGTCTGGACGTTAAGCTCTTGGGCCAATTGGTCAATACAGGCAGCATCGAGTGATTTGCCGCGGGAAACCCATTTGCGGAATTTTACCGGTTGCATCAGCTCCTCATCACGCGTTCCTCAACCGGAATCGGTTGGGCAGAAACCCGTCGTAAAAAAAACAGGCCAGGCTATTGCCCGGCCTGCAGATCCACATCACTGTGGTTGAACAGATATTTTGGAGTGTTCCTTTAGAAATTCAAGCTCTCTACGAACCTGCTCCGCTCCGGGTGTCCCGGGATTAATCGCAATAAAACGTTCCCAGACTGCGATTGCTTTAGGAAAATCCTGCAGATCATAGCGATAGATGATCCCAAGATTATACAGGCTCTGCTGGTGATTCTTATCAATTTCACCCGCTTTTTCAAAATTCCGGATCGCTTTGTCAAACCAGCCAACCCGCCGATACATGA
>CAZQFI010000154.1:0-6058 GCA_964592545.1 uncultured Geobacteraceae bacterium | reverse complement strand
TCGGGTCGGGTTGCCTCTGAGGGCGCTGTCGCTGCGGCAGCCAACGGGACTGTCGGGGCTATTGTTGAAGTTAATGCCGAAACCGATTTTGTGGCTAAAAATGAGGCATTTCAGACCTTTGTCGCCGGTGTTCGTGATCTTGTTCTGGGGACTGAAGTTGCCGATGTTGAAGCTCTCAAAACTCTCGATTATCCCGGCACCGGTCGGACCGTTGCCGAAGAACTGACCCATCAGATTGCAACAATCGGTGAGAACATGGGGATTCGTCGTCTGGCGCGTGTTGATGCCGGTCAGGGGGTTGTGACGTCATATATCCATGGGAACGGCAAGATTGGGGTTCTGGTTGAGCTGCAAACCGAATCGACCGATGAAAAGGTTGCTGCTCTCGGCAAACAGCTGGCGATGCATGTTGCTGCTGCGGCTCCTCAGTATCTCGATCGTGACAGTGTTCCTGCTGAGATTGTTGAAAAAGAGAAAGAGATCATGCGGGTTAAAGCGATTGAGAGCGGTAAGCCCGAAAAGATCGTTGAGAAGATCATCCTCGGCCAGATCAACAAATATTTTGGTGAGGTTTGTCTGCTTGAGCAGGCGTTTGTTATCGATCCTGACCAGAAGGTTGGCAAGCTGGTTGCTGCTCTCGGCAAGGACCTCGGCACCGAGATCAAGCTGAACAGTTATGTCCGCTTCCAGCTTGGTGAGGGGATCGAGAAGAAAGAAGACGATTTCGCTGCTGAAGTTGCCGCAATGAGCAAATAGACCACTCTGTTCTTCTGAGTGTGACTAACTTACCAACCTCTTTTGTGTAGATAACAGGAGCAACGTGATGGCAATCAAGTATCGTCGAATTCTACTGAAACTCAGTGGTGAAGCTCTCGCCGGTGAGCAGGGCTATGGGATTGATCCTGATGTCATCAGTGGTATTGCTGAAGAGATAAAAGAGGTGGTTGGTATGGGAGTTGAGGTTGCCGTCGTTATTGGCGGCGGCAACATCTTCCGTGGGCTGGCGGCATCCTCAAAAGGGATGGACCGGGCCAGTGCCGATTATATGGGGATGCTGGCTACGGTTATGAACAGCCTGGCAATGCAGGATGCTCTGGAAAAACAGGGTGTTGTGACACGGGTCCAGTCGGCTATTGATATGCAGCAGATCGCTGAACCGTATATTCGGCGCCGGGCTGTTCGTCACCTCGAAAAAGGTCGGGTGGTTATTTTCAGTGCCGGTACCGGGAACCCGTACTTCACAACGGACACCGCTGCCAGTTTGCGGGCGATGGAGATCAATGCCGAGGTTATCCTCAAGGCGACCAAAGTTGATGGTGTCTATTCAGCCGATCCGAAAAAGGATAAGAATGCCGTTAAATTACCGACTCTGACCTATCTTGAAGTTTTGCAAAAAGGTTTACAGGTGATGGATGCAACAGCAACATCGTTGTGTATGGATAATAATCTGCCGATGATTATCTTTGATATGACCCAGCGCGATAATATCAAGAAAGTGGTTCTCGGCGAGAATATCGGGACGATTGTCAAGGGAGGTAACGAAGAATGATTGATGAAGTTTTGAGTGAAGCCCGGACAGCAATGGATAAAGCGGTTAAATCTCTGAAGCGTGAGATGGCCAAGGTTCGTACCGGTCGGGCGAGTGTTTCGTTGCTTGATGATATCAAGGTTGACTATTACGGAGTTCCGACCCCGCTCAGTCAGGTTGCGACCCTTTCGGTTCCTGAAGCCCGTTTGATTACGGTACAGCCCTGGGAGAAGAACCTGATCCCCGATATTGAAAAAGCAATTTTCAAGGCCGATCTCGGTTTGACACCATCATCGGATGGCCAGTTGATTCGTCTTCCGGTTCCTGCGTTGACTGAAGAACGACGGCGTGAGATGGTTAAAATCATCAAGCGGATGGCCGAGGATGCAAAGATTTCGGTACGAAATGCGCGGCGCGATGCCAACGAAACGTTGAAAATGCTGGAAAAAGAGAAAGAGATCACCGAGGACGATCTCAAGCGGAGTGAGAAGGATGTTCAGCAGCTGACCGATGAATTTGTCGCCATGATCGACTCTATTGTTCAAAGTAAAGAAAAAGAGGTTATGGAGGTCTGATCTGCCGGTCAGTCCCGTGATATACAAGGAGAAAGAATGGCTCTGAGTATTAATGATGAGTGCATTGGTTGTGGAACGTGCGTAGAAACATGCCCTGTGGGTGCGATTGTTGAATCTGATGATGTTTATATGATCAACGATGACTGTACAGAGTGTTATGCGTGTGTCGACAGTTGTCCGGTTGATGCGATTGTTGATTGACCTGTCTAAAAAAGATTTTTCTAAAGGGCGTTATTGAAACGCCCTTTTTTTATGGTCACAGGGATAGTTTGTGAGCAATAACTTGCTGTTCTGTCAACCCCATGCTATTTTTCCCAATTGCGTTTCTGCAAGTTTTGACGGGTTTATTTGCGCAGGTTTTTGTGATGGCTGAAATCATACATAACGGTAAATCATCAACTCCAGAGCATCTTGCTATTATTATGGATGGCAATGGCCGCTGGGCAAAACGGCGCGGGTTACCCCGGATTGCCGGGCATCAGCAGGGTGTTGAAACGGTCATTCAGGTGGTTGATGCCTGTGTCCAGCAGGGCATCCGTTATCTGAGCCTGTTTGCTTTCAGCTCGGAAAACTGGGGGAGACCCCGTCAGGAAGTTGATGCCCTCATGGGGTTGTTGACCCAGTTTCTGGCGTCGCAGCGGGAAAAGATGGTTAAGGATGGTGTCCGCCTGCGGGTAATCGGAGACTTGTCCCGATTGTCTGAGCCGATTCAGGCAGCACTGACCGACGCCGAGAATGAGACCGCAAACGGGGAAACCTTGACGTTGATTCTGGCTCTCTCCTATGGCAGTCGCGATGAAATTATGCGGGCCGCCAAACAGATCGCCCGTCAGGTTATCGAGGGGGAGCTCGATGTCGATCAGCTTGATAATAAGACCTTTTCGCAGTTTCTCGACACCGGCGACCTTCCTGAGCCCGATCTGATGATCAGAACCAGCGGTGAGGTGCGACTCAGTAACTTTCTCCTCTGGCAGGCGGCCTATGCCGAACTCTATTTTACCGATGTCCTGTGGCCCGACTTTGATGCTGTCGAGTTGCAGAAAGCACTTGAAGATTATCGTTGTCGAAAGAGACGCTTTGGTCTCACCGACGAGCAGCTTGAAGATGTAGAGGAGAAGACCAATTAAACAGCGACTGATAACAGCCGGCATCGCTCTGCCTCTATTGGTTTTATTCCTGGGGTATGCCCCCGCCTGGCTGTTTACTGCATTTATCACTGTTGTTCTGTTTTTGAGTCTGGTTGAGTTCAACCGGATGAGCTTTGGCTACGATCATCGTCTTGAACAGTGGTTGTCTGCTGCTATCGGGGCCGTTGTTGCTCCGCTGCTGTTTTTTCAGCAGACGGTGTTGCTGTTCCCCTTACTGACCGCAGCGGTGATCCTGCTTGCCCTCCTTTTCCTGTTTCGCCTTCCTGAAATAACCGAAGTTCATCATCGGCTCGGCTGGATTATCCTGGGACTCGTTTATCTCCCGTTTCTTCTTGGTCATCTCATCCCGTTACGGATGTTGCCTCAGGGGCGGGAATGGATTTTTATGACCCTGATCGTGATAATGAGCTGTGACAGTTTTGCTTATTTTATCGGTCGAAAGCTGGGGAAAAACAAACTCTATCCCGCTGTCAGTCCGAACAAAAGTATCGAAGGGGCGCTTGGCGGTTTATTAGGGGCCGTTCTGGCCGTTTTGCTGGTGAAATATACGTTCCTGCCGACGATTGGAATGTTCAGTGCTGTTTTGATCGGGCTGATTCTTGGCATCATGGGGCAGCTTGGGGATCTGTTTGAGTCGCTGTTGAAGCGCGCCTGTCAGGTGAAGGATTCCGGAACGATGATCCCCGGTCACGGGGGGATTCTGGATCGACTGGATAGCCTGTTGTTTGCATTCCCTCTCGTTTATTACATTGCCCGTTACGGTTACGGAGGCTGAGACTTCGTTTGAAGAGTATCGCAATTCTTGGCTCAACCGGATCTATCGGTGTCAGTACCCTCGAAGTTATCAAGAATTTTCCCGAGCGCTATCGGGTTGTCGCGCTGTCTGCCGGGCATAATATCGCACTGTTACAGCAGCAGATCGAAACCTTTCGACCTCAGGTTGTCTCCGTTGCGTCAGCGGGTGATTGCGATCGTCTCTCCTTATCCCTTAAAGAATACCCGGTTGACGTGTGTTGCGGCATTGAGGGGATGATCCGTTGCGCAACGGTAGATACTGCCGACATGGTCGTTGCCGCTGTTGTTGGAGCTGCCGGTCTGGTCCCGACGCTGGCTGCGATCAAAGCGGGAAAAGATATTGCCCTGGCCAACAAGGAGACCCTTGTCACTGCCGGAAGTCTGGTTATGGCTGAGGTTGCCCGGCAAAAGGTTAAACTTATCCCTGTTGACAGTGAACATTCGGCGATTTATCAGGCCTTGAGTGGTCAGCGGCGCAATGATGTCCGCCGCCTGTTGCTGACTGCGTCGGGTGGGCCATTTCGGAATACCCCGCTGCAGCAGTTTTCCACGATTACCCCGGCTGATGCACTCGCTCATCCCAACTGGAATATGGGGCGGAAAATCTCAATAGACTCAGCAACGATGATGAATAAAGGGCTGGAAGTTATTGAGGCGCGCTGGCTGTTTGATTTTCCGGCCGAGATGATTGATGTTCATATCCATCCCGAAAGCATCGTCCATTCCCTGGTTGAATGTCGTGACGGTGCGGTTCTCGCACAACTGGGAATTCCCGATATGAAAACCCCGATTGCCTACGCTTTGTCGTGGCCTGAGCGTCTCCCGCTTGATCAGCCGCCTCTTGACCTGTGTGAAATCGGTCGGTTATCCTTTTCTCAACCCGATCTGGAACGCTTTCCGTGCTTGAAACTGGCTTATGCTGCCCTTGCCCGGGGGGGGACAGCTCCAGCGGTCATGAATGCTGCCAACGAGATTGCAGTTGCTGCTTTTTTGCGTAAGCGCCTCAATTTTCTTGGTATCCCTCGGGTTATTGAACAGACAATGCAACACCATCATGGTGGAGAATTGACGAACGTGGAGCAGGCACTGCATGCTGATCTCTGGGGGCGTCGCAAGGCGGAAGAGTTGATCAACGGAGGAGTTGCATGACAACAATTATGGCCGGCATTTTGATGCTGGGTGTGCTGGTTTTTGTTCACGAGCTGGGACACTTCATCGTCGCCAAAATGTGTGGCGTGAAAGTTTTAAAATTTTCTCTCGGATTTGGCCCACGCCTGATTTCCCGTCAGCGGGGTGAGACAGAATATCAGATTTGTGCCATCCCGCTGGGCGGCTATGTCCAGATGCTGGGTGAGGGAAGCGGTGAACAGGGTGAAGAGGCTGAACTGACTGAGGAGGAAAAAGCACGTTCCTTTGCAGAACAGTCGGTTGCCAAACGTCTCGCAATTGTGTCTGCCGGCCCGATCATGAATCTGATGCTGCCGCTGCTGATTCTTCCCCTTTCATTTATGGTCGGTGTTCAGATGCCGACCTACCTGGAGGAACCTGCTTGTATCGGTTATGTAGTCCCCGAATCGGTCGCTGCCCAGGGTGGCTTTCAGTCGGGCGACTGTATCGTCTCCCTCAATCAGCAGCCGGTCGAAAGCTGGAACGATACCAATAAGAAATTTCTCGGTCAGGCGGGGGAATCACTCAAATTTCTTGTTGATCGCCATGGGGAAAGGGTTCAGCTGACAATCCCTTCCGATAACGACAGTTTGCAGGGGATGCAGGCGCTGGGTCTGTTGCCGCAGCAGGAAGCACGGATTGGTGGACTGGCTCCCGATATGCCGGCAGCCAGCGCGGGGATGAAAGAGGGTGATCTGATTGTGCAGATTGCCGATTTTCCGATCACATCGTGGTATGACCTGAAAGGGACAATCCAGAAAATTGGTCCTCACCCCGTTGATGTCAAACTGGTTCGTGACGGCGAGGAATTGACCGTTGAATTGACTCCGGTTCAACAAAATGGA
>CAZQFI010000153.1:0-3655 GCA_964592545.1 uncultured Geobacteraceae bacterium | reverse complement strand
CCGGGCTTCATCGATCAGGATAGAGTCAACCTCATCAACAATCGCGTAATGGAGATCACGCTGGACATAATCGTCCAGGTCAAACTTCATGTTGTCGAGCAGATAATCGAAACCAAACTCATTATTTGTTCCATAGGTTATATCTGCGGCATACGCAGCTTTACGCTGACTATCGTCAAGACCGTGAACAATACAATCGACTGTTAAACCGAGAAATTGGTAAACCTTCCCCATCCAGCCGGCATCACGCTTCGCCAGGTAATCGTTGACAGTAACGACATGCACACCTTTTCCGTTCAGGGCATTAAGATAGATCGGCAGGGTCGCCATCAATGTTTTCCCCTCACCGGTTTTCATCTCGGCAATTTTGCCGTCGTTCAAAACGATCCCGCCGATCAACTGAACATCAAAAGGGCGTAATCCGAGAACCCGCTTACTTGTCTCCCGAACGGTCGCGAACGCCTCGGGGAGAAGCTGATTCAAGGTTTCCCCATTGTCGAGACGCTGGCGAAACTCTCCCGTCTTCGCCTGCAGCTGCTCATCACTGAGAACTTCAAAATCGGGCTCAAGAGAATTAATTTTCTCAACCAGCGGTTGCAGCTTCTTTAAATCCCGATCATTTTTACTGCCAATAACTTTTTTTAACAGGTTGCCAATCATTGTGATTTATAACTCCAGAAATCCCCACCGCAATTTTTCTAATGGGGTCGTATTGAAAATAAAAATATGAAAAAAACGGCTGAATTCCCAGCCGACAGTGGGCGGCATAGTAGCACATTAAAAGAAACACTCACAAGCATTTAAGAAAAGTCAGAAGATGGCTAATGGGGGAAACAAACGGTGCTAAAGGGGTCGAACCCGACCCGAGAAAAGAGAGGGAAAAGTGGGGATCAGAGGGTTTTACGCGGGTCGATAGGAACCCCGTTGAGACGTAGCTCGTAGTGAAGTTGTGGTCCTGTTGATTGACCGGTGTTGCCAACCTTTGCGACAACATCGCCCCGCTTGACGTGCTGTCCTGCTTTGACAAGAATTTTCGAGTTATGACCAAAGACGGTACGATACCCGTAGCCGTGATCGATAATCACCATTTTGCCGTAACCGGGGGAGTACTTGACCCGCGCGACAACCCCATCGGCCGTCGCGACAACAGGAGTCCCGACATTTGCTGCAATATCCAGCCCCTCATGCATCACCCGCTTACCCGTAAACGGCGATTTACGCATCCCGAAATAAGATGTCAGCCACCCCTTGGTCGGCCACCCCTTCGGGGTTGCCCGGCTTAGCGAAACCTGGTCGTTGAGGAGGTTTCTGACATCTTCCTGACTCTGCCGACGCAACTCAATTTCAACTTGAAGCTGATTGATCTGCCGCTGGATATCATCAACAACCGCGTCAGACTGGGGTTCCGCCAAACCACCGATAGCAACGGGAATCTCTTTGGGAACTGTATCCAGATTTGCCAGTTGCCTGACCCGGGCTTCAGTTTCGGCAAGGGAATTCATTTGCAGGCGAACTTCCGCCAGATCGGCGACAAGGTGTTGCAAGGTTTGGTGCTGCTGACTGGTCGCAAGACGAAGCCGTTGCAGCTCTTGCTGGTCAGCCACATCATTGAAGTAACTGTAGGTCAAAAAAGCAAGCAATCCGGCACAGACACAGATTCCGCACACCACAGTCCTGATCGCACCGCTCCTGATACGCAGTCGCCGGACCTTACTGCTCCCCTCGGGAACAACTATGACGGAATAACGTCGCGCCAAAACAACTCCAAAAAGACGGGTTCTACAACCTCTTGCTTAACCAAAATGCCGACCGGTCAGCAAACATTATTTTTCACTAATACCACAGTTGAGATTTTATTCCAACAAATTTATAGCGAGAGCAAACTCATCACAGTCGGGAAACTTAACACAATTGATGCAATCTCCCCAAACCTTCTGTGGCAATTCCGATTTTTCAATGTCGTGAAAGCCGAGCCGTTTAAAAAAGTCGGGTTGGTAAGTCAACGCGAAAACCCTTTTCAAACCCAGTTCAACAGCCTCTTCAAGGCATTTTTCGACAATTTTACGCCCAATCCCCTTCCCCTGTTGCCCCGAAACAACCGCCAGCGAACGAACTTCGGCAAGGTCGGCCCAGCAAATCGCCAAGGCACCAACCCCGAGGATAACGCCATCCTCCTCATAGACATAGAAATCACGAACTGAGTCGTAAATATTGGCCAACGAACGCCCCAGCAACTGTCCATCCTGAGCATATTCAAGGAGCATTTTATGGATATCCCGGACATCGGGAATACGTGCATGGCGAATCATATTTTTCTCCATCAATCCTGGTTTATCAGTGATCGTGATTTATCAATCAGTTCACGGGCATGAAGCAGCGTATTCTCACTGACCTGTGAGCCACTGAGCATTCGCGCCATCTCCGCTGTCCGTGCCTCGATATCGAGCAGAGTGAGACTTGTCGTTGTCCGTCCCTGAATTTCTTCCTTTACCACCCGATAGTGGTGGTCAGCAAAGGCAGCAACGTGAGGGAGATGTGTGACACACAGTACCTGGAGTTCTTTGCCCAACCGGCTGATTTTTTCTCCAACCGCCGTTGCCGCTTCACCACCGATACCGGCATCGACCTCATCAAAGATCAGGGTTCTCACGGTATCACCGGTGGGAACACTGCGCTTGAGCGCCAGCATGATCCGCGACAGCTCACCACCGGAAGCTATCTTAGCCAGTGGCTGCGCTTCTTCACCCGGATTCGCCGCCAGATAAAATTCACCCGTCTCCAGACCATCCACTGCCGGATCCGCCACCGGGGTCAAACGGATGGAGAAGCTTGCATTGGACATTGCCAGTTCAGCCAGTTCATCTTCAACCGCAACGGCCAGCGCTTCAGCACCCTGCCGACGATGCCGGGTCAAAACCGCTCCTGCCTGCAACAATTTTTCCCGGTGTTGTTCAAGCTGTTGCTGCAGCTCCTCACGCCGGCTTTCGATATTATCGAGATCGTCAAGTTCAAGGGTAATGTTATCGAGGTACGTGAGCAGTTCAGCAACCGTTGGGGCGTACTTCCCCTTGAGTTGTCCCAGCAATGCCAGCCGATCCTCAACCTGCTGTTGTCGCTGCGGTTCAAAATCGAGCTTCTCAACGTAGCTGTGCAGCTCCGTTGCAACATCTTCAAGGCTGTAAAGGTTGCTCCGCAGGGTCTCAGCCAGCGAACCCAGTTGCGGATCGATCTGCTGCAAAGCCTCAAGCTGATCCGCCACTCCGGCGATTTTTTCACACACAGCATCCTGTCCGGCATAGAGATTTTCGTAGCCACCGGCAGTCGCTGCCATCAATTTCTCGGCATGGAGCAGGATGGCCCGTTCCTGTTCAAGCTCTTCGTCCTCACCGACACTCAATTGGGCCGCAAGAAGTTCCTGCTGTTGATAGCGAAGCATATCAAGCCGCTGCTGTCGCTCCCGCTCTGCCAGACTCAGGTGATCCAGCTCCTGCCGCAAATGGTGCCAGGCGGCGTAGGCATCACGGTAGGCGGTCAAAACCGGCTGCAAAGCAGCAAACGCATCCAGAACCTGCAGGTGAGTCTCGGTTCGCTGTAAATTCTGATGCTCATGCTGACCATAAATATTCACCAGACCGCTCACCAGTTCACGCAGCTG
>CAZQFI010000152.1:0-3578 GCA_964592545.1 uncultured Geobacteraceae bacterium | reverse complement strand
TCAACATGGGCGGGACGGTTTTCCTGCCGAACCGGCAGATGATCTTTTTTATCGAGACAACGAATCACAAAAAGCATAAATAAAAACTCCTCTCAGAAGACAGATAAACTTTGATCGACATAATGACCCACCCAGATCGACTTTTCAAGCCCTTCAGTCAAAAGCAACCATTCAAATTTATTGACCCCTGCGGCTCTAATCTCTTAACATGCAGTAGTTTTATTTCCATTTCTTTTTATTTTTTTGAGGAGGTTCACAATGAGGCGACTATTTGCGGTTCTGATTCTTCTGAGTTTCACTTTCATCTGCTCTTTTACTGCCACTGCCGGACAATACAAAAAAGAATATAAAATGAGTGTTGTTGTCGGCCCCAAACTCCCCTGGGGTGCCGGCGCAACAAAATTTGCCGACCTCGTTCGTGAGCGAACTGATGGGCGAATCAATATCAAAGTCTACACGTCCTCATCACTGATGGCGGGGAAACAGACCAACGAATTCTTGATTCACCGTCAGGGCGTTGCCGATTTCTGCTTCGCCTCAACGATTAACTGGTCGACAACCATTAAACCGCTCAACCTGTTCAACCTGCCCTTCTTCTTCCCCGACTACAAAGCTCTCGATGCTGTAACCCAGGGAGAAGTTGGCAAAGAAATCACCCAAATGCTCCACGACAAAGGGGTCACCCTCATGGCATGGGGTGAGAACGGCTTCCGTGAGATCACCAACTCCAAACGACCCATCGCTAAACCGGCCGATCTGGAAGGGATGAAAATCCGGGTCGTCAGTGCACCAATTTTTATCGAAACAATGAAAGCTCTGGGGGCCAATCCGGTCAACATGAACTGGGGAGATGCCCAGGTTGCATTTCAACAGGGGGTTGTTGATGGCCAGGAAAATCCGGTCGTCGCTATCGAGATCCCGGTTAAGATCTGGCAGTTCCATAAATATGCAACGATCTGGCGTTATGTCATCGATCCTCTGATGCTGACGGTCAACAACAAGGTGATGGCAAGTTTTACCAAGGAAGATCAGGCCATTATCCGTCAGGCAGCCGTCGAAGCGGCCAATGAACAGCGTGAGATTGTTCGCAAAGGGTTGATTCCCCCAGACTTAAGCGCTCTGGATCTGCTCCGCAGCCATGGTATGGAAGTCACAGAACTGGACGCAGCAGCTCGTGATGAATTCAAGGCAAAAACAACGTCGGTGTATAACAAGTGGGTCAAGATTATTGGGCCTGAGCTGGTCAAAAAAGCTGAGAAGGCTGTTGCCACAGCCCACTAGGAGCTCACGTTGCGCAAGGTGATCTGGTTTGCCGAGCACTTTGAAGAAGTGCTCGGCGCCATTCTATTATCTGTCATGGCGGGGCTGGCATTTGCCAATGTCATCACCCGCTATGTCTTTCATATCCCGCTGGCTTTTACAGAAGAGATTGAGGTCAACTCCCTCGTCTGGCTGACAATGCTGGGGACATCGGCTGCGTTTCGGCGGCAAAGCCATTTACGGATGCTGTTTTTCTACGAAAAGTTCTCCGTAAAACTGAAAAAATGTATCGACCTGGTTTTACTGGCATTCTCCTTTGCCCTGTTCACCACATTAGGAATTCTTGGTTATCTGCAGCTCCTCGATGAAAGGTTGCTGGAGATTACCTCTGAATCGCTGAATCTTCCCCAGTGGATTTATACTTTCTGCATTCCGGCAGGCTGTCTTCTTATCCTGTTCCGTATTGCTCAGTCAGGCTGGTTCATGATGAGAGGAAAAGCTCAATGAGTTTGGGAGTTTTTCTTTTCGTCGGTTTTTTTCTGTTGCTCCTGATTGGTGCGCCCATCGCGATTGCCATCGCAATTCCCTCTTTTCTTGTCATCTGGATCGGCGATCTGGGTTTGCCAATTATTGCACCCAACTTTTTCGCTGGAATTGCAAAATTCCCTCTGCTGGCAATTCCATTATTTATTCTCGCCGGTTTTATCCTTGAGCGCTGTGGGATTTCCGAACGGGTTATCAATTTTGCCAATTTGTTGATCGGGCGACGCCGTGGGGGACTGGCGATCGTCGCCATCTCCGTCTGTGTGTTTTTTGGTGGAGTCTCGGGGTCCGGGCCTGCTGATGCCGCAGCTATCGGTGCCATTCTGATCCCCGCCATGTATGCCCAGGGCTATGCCCGTGGCTACAGTGCCGCACTGATTGCGGCAGCAGGATCAACCGCGATCATTGTCCCCCCCAGTATCGCTCTGATTATTTACGGGGCAATAACCAACACCTCAGTCCCGGCATTATTTGCCGCGGGAGCAATTCCGGGATTACTGGCCGGGCTGTCATTACTGATACCTGCCGTCTGGGTCGCCAGAAAAAAAGGCTATGGAGCCAAAGTTGAAGGGATCGATGTCAAAAAAGAGACATTGGCCAGTTCATTCCGTGAAGCATTCTGGGGGCTGCTCGCTCCTGTCATCATCCTTGGTGGCCTTTATGGAGGAATCTTCACCCCGACCGAAGCGGCAGTTGTTGCTGTTTTTTACAGCCTGTTCCTGGGGCTGCTCATCTACCGCACTTTAAGCCTCAAAGATCTCTATCAGATTCTGGTTGATGCGAACCAAACTTCGGCAATTGTCATGCTGATTGTTGCATTTGCCGGACTTTTTTCGTGGGCGGGATCGACAATAGGAATCCTTGATATGCTGGCAGATTCCCTGATGGGTGCCAGCGACAACAGCTGGGTTATTCTGGTTTTGATCAACCTGCTCATCTTTTTTGCCGGGATGCTGATGGATGCCATCAGTGTTTTTTACATTTTCCTCCCCATCTTCATTCCGATCCTTGATCACTTCGGCTGGGATCCCGTCTGGTTCGGCGTTGTTATGACTCTCAACCTGGCAATCGGCCAGTTTACTCCCCCCGTTGCCGTCAACCTTTATGTCACCACCCAGCTTGCCGACATCCGCCTGGAAGACACTTTTCGGGCCGTTATTCCAATGGTTCTGGCAATGCTGATTGCACTGGCAGTCGTTATCTTATTTCCAGCCCTCTCCCTCTATATCCCCCGTTTTTTTGGTCTGATGTGACAATCTGACCATCTCTTTCCCCCAACATAAATCTTATAATTTTTTGACAAAACCTGGGAAAAAATATCAAAAACGATATTGACATTTTTTAATTTATATAAAATAATAAAATTAAACCTCAGGAGATCATTATTATGTTACGTCACCTTTCAATGCTCGCGCTTGTTGTACTCCTCTTCATATCAGGATGTGGTGGAAGTGGGGGTGGAAGTGGGAGCAGCAAATCAACAACCGAAACACCAGCTTCTGACACTCCGGCAAAAGTTGCTATTACCGGAACGCTATCTGGTAGTGGTTTTGTGCACTACAATTGGTTTTATAACATCCTGAATCGGATAACCAAACCGGCCTACGCGGCAGGAGAAAAACCCGATAAAATTGTTGCCGTATCCAAAGGTGGCGAAATTCTGGAAAATTATGATATTAGTGACGACGGTACATTTGAGGTAGATCTTGAAGAATTGGAAGATGAAAATTTTACTCTGTTTGTCAAGAATACCGTTACAAATGAAATCTCCGGAC
>CAZQFI010000151.1:0-2615 GCA_964592545.1 uncultured Geobacteraceae bacterium | reverse complement strand
GCTGATGCCGATGGGCGTGAGCTGGTGTCGTTTCTGCAACAGCAGGGGCTTGATACCTCTTCGGTGCAGGAAATAAAACATCGGAGAACCAGCTGCAAAACGAGAATTCTGGCAAATTACCAGCAGATGCTGCGGGTCGACCGGGAGTCTGTAGAACCTGTCAGTTCCGCGGAACAGGACGAACTGTTTGCTGATGTGGTGTCATTGTTGCCCGACGTTCACGCTGTTCTTATCTCCGATTATCTGAAGGGGGCCCTGACTCCGGAGCTGTTACAGCGGATTATTGCTGTGTGCCGGGAGCGGCAGCTGCCGGTGATTGTCGATCCCAAGGGCAATGATTTCAGCCGTTATCGCGGTGCGACCGCTCTGACCCCCAACCGCCGTGAAGCGGAGATTGCCACCGGCATCTCGATAACCGATGAGGACACTCTTTTGACTGCTGGAGATCGGTTGCTCCGGCAACTGCAGCTTGATGCGGTTATTTTGACCCGCAGTGAGGAGGGGATCAGCCTGTTCACTGCCCAGGGGAGCATCGCCCATTTTCCCACCGAGGCACGGGAGGTCTTTGATGTTTCGGGGGCCGGTGATACCGTCGTTGCGACGATTGGTGCCGCTTTAGCGGTCGGTTTGTCGCTGGCAGATGCGGTTAAATTAAGCAATTTGGCTGCCGGGATCGTTGTCGGGAAACTGGGGACATCAACGGTTACACCTGCTGAAATCTTTAATCTGGTGTTGCGCCGGAGCCGTCTCACCGAAAGCAAAATTCTTTCTGCGCGACATTTGCAGGCTGCACTGGAGCCGTTACGCAGTGCCGGGAAGCAGATTGTCTTTACCAATGGCTGTTTTGACCTGCTGCACGCCGGACATGTAAAATACCTGCAACAGGCGCGTCAACTTGGAGATTTGCTGGTGCTCGGATTAAACTCTGATGCCTCTATCCGAAGGCTCAAAGGGGAGAAGCGTCCGTTACTTGAAGAAACTGAGCGGGCACAGATCCTCGCCGCACTTGACTGCATCGATTATTTAATTATTTTTGATGAGGACACCCCACTGGATCTATTGCAGCTGGTGCGTCCGGACATCCTGGTTAAAGGTGGTGATTATTCGGTGGATCAGGTCGTTGGCAAAGATCTGGTTGAGAGCTATGGTGGCCGGGTTGAGCTCATCCAGTTTGTTGAGGGAAAGTCGACGACCAATATCGTTGAAAAAATTATCCAGCGGTATGGAGATGATGGAAGCCAGCGTGGGGAGTAGCAAACAGTCCCGAAAAGCAGTTTTTCTTGATCGCGACGGCACGCTCAATGTTGAGAAAGATTATTTGATTGAACCTGCTGACTTTGAATTTATCCCCGGTGTTCCCGACGCACTGAAGAAATTACAGCAGGCGGGATTTCTGTTGGTTATCGTGACGAATCAGTCGGGGGTGGCTCGTGGCTATTTCAGCCTAGAACAGGTTGAAAAGCTTCACGATCATATCCGTGGATTGCTCGAACGCTACGGTGTTTCCATCGCCGGGATTTACGTCTGCCCCCACCATCCGACTGCCGGACGGGGTGCGTATCTCTGCGATTGTGCCTGCCGCAAGGGGAAGCCGGGAATGCTATTCGAGGCAGCAAGAGAATTGAATATCGATTTGTCCGCTTCTTTTATGATCGGTGATAAACTTGCGGATATTCAGGCCGGTGTTGCTGCGGGTTGTCAGACCTGCCTGGTCGAGACCGGTTACGGAAAAGATTGCGTCAGAGATGCGGAGAAGTACGGGGCAGCGATCGCAACAGATCTTACCGCCGTTGCTGCAAAGATTCTTGCACAGGACGTGTGATTTGCTGTCGTTTTTGGACTTATGACAAGGGAACGAATTTAACTATGAAAATTTTAGTCACTGGAGCTGCCGGTTTTATCGGTTCGTATGTGTCCCGCTACCTGCTTGATCGGGGTGAAGAGGTTGTCGGTCTCGACAACCTGAACGATTATTACGATGTCAACCTCAAACTGGCACGCTTGGCACGCTTGGAGGGTGATACAAATTTCCGGTTTGTGAAACTCGATCTGGCCGATCGGGAGGGGATCGCGGAGTTATTTGCTGCCGAGACGTTCGATAAGGTTGTCAACCTCGCGGCACAGGCGGGGGTTCGTTATTCGCTGACCAACCCTCATGCCTATATCGACAGCAACATCCAGGGATTTATCAATATCCTCGAAGGGTGTCGTCACACCGACGTCAAACATCTGGTTTACGCTTCATCCTCATCGGTCTACGGTGCCAACACATCAATGCCGTTTTCGGTTCACGACAATGTCGATCATCCCTTGTCACTTTATGCCGCCAGTAAAAAATCGAACGAATTGATGGCGCATACCTACAGCCATTTGTACGGTCTTCCGACGACCGGCCTACGCTTCTTCACCGTTTATGGCCCGTGGGGCCGTCCCGATATGGCGATGTTTCTGTTCACCAAAGCGATCCTTGCCGGTGAGCCGATTCAGGTGTTCAACTACGGGAAAATGAAACGAGATTTTACCTATATCGACGATATTGTTGAAGGTGTCGTCAGAACCCTCGATCACACCGCACCCACTAACCCTGAGTGGAACGGAGCTAATCCCGACCCCGG
>CAZQFI010000150.1:0-5227 GCA_964592545.1 uncultured Geobacteraceae bacterium | reverse complement strand
ATGGACAACAAGAAGAAAGGGGACACTGAAAATGATCAGCATAACCGTCAGCAAAAACGACCTTATTTTCTGCAAGAGCTTGCTTTGACCAGCGACTGACAACGGGATTACCAGTAATATGATGATCCGAGCCAATTCCCGAAAATGCGAGAATCTTCTCTCGATCAGTGATAGCAACCGCACCGACCCCCGTCTCCAGACGGATAATCTCGGCCATCTCCCGAGCTGTCTCAGGGCTGAAACCTCGGCTAAGAATTCCCAAAGTGCGGTCTGCAACAGTAAACGCTTTAGCTGAAAAACGGGCGCCAACCTTATCGCGCATCCGCTTTTGATCACGAACCATACTAATGAATAGGGCAGCGCCAATTGAATTAGCACAAATCATCGGCAAAGCGATTACTTTTACTAAAGCGACCGCATCGGAAAAAGGCCTCGCCAAAAGTAAGATAATCGACATTTGCAGAACTTCGGCAACAAAAGTGGCGCCAAAGGCAACTGCAGGCAAATAGAGCTGTTCGGGCTTTTTTCTGCGCATCAGGATTAAAAAAACAATCCCCCCAACTAACCCTTCAACTGTCGTCGATATTCCGCACGAAAATGCTGTAAATCCACCAAGAGTAAAGCGATGCAATCCAGCAGTTATACCAACAGACAATCCAAGAACCGGGCCACCAATTAATCCTGCCAGGACGGCACCGATAGCACGAGTGTTGGCTATCGCTCCCTTGATTGGAAGACCAGTATATGTCCCCAAAATTGAAAATAGTGAAAAAATCACATACAGAACAACCAGTTGCCGAGGCTGTAGCTTTTCACCGGACAAATAGTCCATTGCCGGAGATTTACTGAACATATAGGCAATAACAATAATGACTGCCGTTTGTTGAAGAAGATCAAATATCAGACCCATAATCCCAACCTGCTCCTGTTTATTGTCAGGCCCAGAATAAGGTTTTTTCGCCAGAGGTGCAAAGATTTCTCTGGATAAGTGGTCAGCACAACTGCTCGGGCGGTAGAAATACCCGTGTAGGGCTGCTTAGCCATTGACTTCAAGACAGAAGTTGGCCGAGTATTGCCGTCTGTGAAACTTATCGTCAATGGAGGCACTTCTATGAAACTCATCCAGTTGATTGTCAGACTGATTGATGGACTCAACACAAAAATCGGTCAGGCGATTTCGTGGCTCAGCACGCTGCTGGTTCTGGTCGTTTGTTACGATGTTTTCACCCGCTACTTTCTACGCAAAAGCAGCGTTGGAGTTCAGGAACTCGAATGGCATATTTTAGCTGTTCTATTCCTCCTTGCAGCAGCATACACCCTGAAAGAGGACGGTCATGTCCGGGTCGATGTTTTCTACACTCTGCTGTCACCACGCGGACAGGCGTGGGTCAATCTGGTCGGCGGCATCATCTTTCTCGTCCCGTTTTCAATTCTGGTCCTCTGGGCCAGTAAGGGATTTGTCAGTATGAGCTGGGCCATCCAGGAGACCAGCCCCGATCCGGGCGGCCTTCCCTACCGTTACCTCCTCAAAGCGATGGTACCAGCCGGGTTCAGTTTAATCCTGATACAGGGAATCGCCCTGATCCTCCGCTCCTTCTGTACCGTCATCGGTCGGCCACTCGAAGATTCCACCTCCACCGATCAAGAAGAGGAGCAGCAACATGCCTGAATATATGTCTCTGGTATTATTTGCCACGGTTTTCGGAGTTCTGCTGCTGGGGTTCCCCGTGGCCTTCACCCTGGGCGGGGTCTCCCTCATCTTCGGTTACTTCACCTTCGGCCTCGGGTTCTTCCAGCTGTTACCGCTACGTATCTGGGGCACCATGACCAACTACGTGTTAATCGCCGTACCGCTGTTTGTCTACATGGGACTCATGCTCGAAAAATCGGGGCTGGCGGAGGAGCTGCTTGAAACCATGGCGATGCTGTTCGGCAAGCTACGGGGCGGGCTGGCCATTTCGGTTATCGTTGTCGGGGCCGTCCTTGCCGCATCAACGGGAATCGTTGGAGCAACGGTTGTCACCATGGGGCTGCTGTCGTTACCGACAATGTTGAAGCGGGGTTATTCTCCCGAACTCTCAACCGGAACCATCTGTGCGTCAGGAACTCTGGGACAGATTATTCCACCAAGTATTGTTCTGGTTCTCCTTGGCAGCGTCCTCAATGTCTCGATTGGTGATATGTTCATCGGTGCAGTTATCCCCGGAATGCTGCTGGTCGGCCTCTATATCCTCTGGATCGTCCTGGTTGCCTTCTTCCGTCCCGGTTCGGCCCCGGCAATGCCTCCAGCAGAGCTGGCAGCTTTTCGCGAGACCGGTATGTGGCGCCGGATCATCAGAGCATTTCTGCTGCCGTTCTTCCTGATTGTTGCAGTCCTCGGATCGATCTTTGCGGGAATTGCCTCGCCGACAGAAGCAGCGGCTGTTGGAGCAATGGGCGCGACACTGCTGACCGTCTGGCAGAAAAAACTCAACATGCAGACGCTGCGTGAAGTCATGCGCGGAACGACAACACTCACGTGTATGGTCTTTATTCTGATCGTCGGAGCGACAGCATTTGGTCTGGTGTTCCGGGGAATGGGCGGTGACCGCTACATCACCGGTCTGATTCTTGGTGCCGGACTTGAGCCGCATCACTTTCTGCTGATTGTCATGCTGGTTATCTTTGTCGCCGGATTTTTCATCGACTTCATCGAGATCACATTTATCATCGTCCCGGTGGTGGCACCAATTTTCCAGCATATGGGTATCGACCTGCTGTGGATCGGAATTTTGATCGCCATGAACCTGCAGACCTCATTTTTGACCCCGCCGTTCGGCTTCTCACTGTTCTACCTGAAGGGGGTTGCACCACCCGAGGTGACAACAGCTCAGATTTATCGGGGGATCATCCCGTTTATCGGCATTCAGCTGATCTGTCTGTTGATCGTCGTTTTCTGGCCAGAAACAGTCACCTGGCTGCCGAAATATATGGCTAAATAGACTTTTTATCCCGCCGCTGGCGGTAGGCTTCGGCTATACCGCCGGCGGATGTTTCACGATAGAGCGACGGCAACGCCTGACCCGTTTCGTTCATGACCAGAGTAATCTCATCAAAACTGATCTTGTGCTCCCCACCCGAAAGCAGAGCAAAGTGACAACAGCTTAATGCCCGACTTGCGGCATGAGCGTTCCTCTCAATGCACGGGATCTGCACCAGACCATTGACTGGATCACACGTCAGGCCAAGGTGGTGTTCCAGTCCCATTTCCGCTGCGTACTCTATCTGCCGGATTGTTCCACCATGCAACTGGGTCGCAGCAGCGGCCGCCATCGCACAGGCCGTCCCGATTTCCCCCTGACAACCGACCTCAGCCCCCGAAATAGACGCATTATGTTTCACCAGATTGCCAACCAGCCCCGCCGTCGCCAAGGCCCGCAAAAGCTCATGATAGCTGCACTCCAGTGTCTCATTCAGATAACGCAGGACCGATGGAAGAACACCACTGGCACCACAGGTTGGTGCCGTCACAATCATCCCGCCACTGGCGTTCTCCTCAGAAACAGCAAGGGAGTAGGCCCAGATACGGGCATTGTTTTTCAGGTGGGCTCCATATAATCCCGATTTGCGATAAAAGGTGTGGGCCTTGCGCCCCAGTCCCAGACCACCGGGAAGGATCCCGACATGCTCAAGACCATGATCGATCGCAGCAGACATGACATCCCAGACCTGATCGAGAAAATCGAGAAAATCGGCATCCTCACAATTAAGGACATACTCCCAGAACGATTCACCGCTCTCTTCGAGGGAGTTGAGAATATCGGTCATTTTCGTCATGGAATAAACCGTTTCCGGCTCAACCACACTCTCACTGTCACGTAACGCCCCACCGCCGACACTGTAAACTTCCCAGAGTTGCAGAACATCTCCGGTATCATTCAATGCTTCAAAACGCATCCCATTGGGATGAAGGGGCAGCGTTTGTTCGGGAACCCAAAGCAATTCCAGGACAGTATCGTGGGATTGAAAGACATCACCCAGAGCCTTATCGGTCAGGTGACCCCGACCCGTTGCAGCAAGACTGCCAAACAGGGTAACCCGGTAACGGGCTGCTCCCGGGTACTTTTTCAGAAATATCAAAGCCGCCTGACGGGGAGCCATGGTATGGCTACTGGAAGGGCCGGTACCAATGCGGTAGAGCTGACGTAACGATTCCATTATCTCCTCCGAAAAAATTCAAATAACAGTGTCACCATCCTAATCTTTCCAGGAAAAAAGGAGAAGGATTTAAGCGAGTCCAACTAAAAAAGCCCGCCGAAACGGCGGGCTTTTTTAGTTGACAAGACATCAACAAGTTTAATCAAACAGCGAATAGTACGCCTGCTCGGAGGTCTTACTCCAGGCCTGCTGCTGCTTCTGGAATTTGCTGTAGCTTTCGTAGACCTTCTTACTCATCGGGTCTTTTGCGACGATATCTTCAAGGACCTCTTTTGAGTAGAGACGCAGCTGCTTAACAACATCATCAGGGAACTTCTTGAGGATGATGCCGTGCTCTTTAACCATCTTGTCGAGATAGAAGTTATTTTTGGCTTCCGACTCACAGAGTGTCCACATGTTGGCTGCCATCGTTGCTGCAACGATAATCTCCTGCAGATCCTTCGGCAGGGACTCATAAGCCTGCTTGTTGACGAAAGACTCGAGAACTGTTCCCGGCTCATGCCAGCCCGGGTAGTAGTAGTACTTGGCGACTTTATAGAAACCCATCTTGTAGTCATTATAGGGGCCAACCCACTCTGTCGCATCGATAACACCACGCTCAAGATTGGTATAGATCTCACCACCCGGAGAGAGGATCGCAGTACCACCGGCCTTTGCCAGAACCTTGCCGCCCAGACCCGGGATCCGCATCTTCAGCCCCTTGAAATCATTGATACTGTTGATTTCACGGTTAAACCAGCCACCCATCTGGACACCGGTATTCCCTGCCGGCAACGGCTTCAGGTTGAACTTGCCATAAAGCTCATCCCACAGAGCCATGCCGCCACCGCTATAGAGCCAGGCATTCATCGACTGGGCATTCATACCAAACGGTACCGCAGCAAAGAATTGCGTCGCCGGAGCCTTACCGGCCCAGTAGTAAGATGCGCCGTGGCCCATCTGAACCATCCCCTGACTGACAGCATCGAATGCCTGCAATGGCGGAACCAGTTCACCACCACCGTAGACCTGCATATTCAGACGACCACCC
>CAZQFI010000149.1:0-1955 GCA_964592545.1 uncultured Geobacteraceae bacterium | reverse complement strand
TCAAACAATTCCAAAGTGTGGCCGCCCAGATCAAACCGGATCGGCAGGTGCTGAAGGGTCTCGATGCCCGCAATATCTTCGCGCCTCCGCTGATCAGAGAGGGCAACCGTTGCGCCCCGCTCGACGAGAAAACGCACCAGCGCCTGGCCACTCAGGCCGGCGCCGATCACAACAATGCGTTTATTTTGAAAATCGAGTTTCATCGCAATTTCAATGTCGAAAGGGCAATAAGTGCCAGCACAATGCTGATAATCCAGAAGCGGACAATAATTTTTGGTTCCGCCCAGCCTTTTAGTTCAAAGTGATGATGAATCGGTGCCATCCGAAAGACTCTCCGCCCCCAGTAGCGGAAGGAGATCACCTGAACGATCACCGACAATGCTTCGATGACAAAAATTCCACCGACGATCACCAGAACAAATTCATTTTTGGTGATCACGGCAATGATTCCCAGCGCCCCGCCGAGGGAGAGACTGCCGACATCCCCCATAAAAACCTGTGCCGGATAAGCGTTAAACCAGAGGAAACCGAGCCCGGCCCCGACCATTGCGCCACAGAGGATCGCCAGTTCTCCGGCCCCCTGAATCCCGGTGATCTGCAGGTATCCGGACAACTTGGCGTTTCCAACCAGATACGCCAATAGCAGGAAGGTTGCCGACGCAATGATCATCGGACCGATTGCCAAGCCATCGAGCCCATCGGTCAGGTTGACAGCATTACTGGCCCCGACAATGACCAGAATCGCAAAGGGGATATAAAACACGCCCAGATCGGGGTTGACGTTCTTGAAAAAGGGAAAGCTCAGGCGAGTATCGAGGCCGTTACTGTAGAGGAGAACCATAGCAATCAGCGCGATCGTGATCTGCCAGAACATTTTCTGCCGGGCCGAAATTCCGTCGCTGTTTTTACGGACAACCTTGAGATAGTCGTCAATAAAACCGACGGCGCCATAGCCACTGATCACCAGGAGGGTGACCCAGATATAGATATTGGTCAGGTCCGCCCAGAGCAATGTCGGTAGAATGATCGCCAGCAGAATCAGCGCCCCGCCCATCGTCGGAGTCCCCTCCTTGACGAAATGGGACTCGGGTCCAACCTTGCGGATTGTCTGGCCGATCTGCAGCCGCTGCAACGTTGCAATCAGCCACGGTCCAAGGAGGAAAGAGATCATCAGCGCCGTAATTGTGGCGTAGATTGTCCTGAAGGTGATGTAGCGGAAAACATACAACACCGAATATTCGGTATGGAGAGGATATAATAGGTGATACAGCACCTGTTAATTCCCTTTCTTCTCAGCCACAGCAGCCGACTTCAGTGTGTCTACAACCTGTTCCAGATGGACACCGCGTGATCCCTTGACCAGAACCCGATCACCGGCAGAATATCGTTTCAGCAGAGACTCACAGGCCGCTGAAGCATTTTCGACAGCAACACATTGACCAACAGCCAGACCACTGCCGTGGCAGATATCGGCAGCAAATCGACCGACGGCAATAATCATATCGGCAACCGTCCCGGCCCGTTTTCCCAGCTCTTCATGCATAAGCTGTGAATTCTCTCCCAGTTCCAGCATATCTCCCAGCACCGCCAGGCGTCGTCCGGAACCGGGCAGAGTCTGCAGGGTTTCAAGTGCTGCTACCGCCGATAATGGATTGGAGTTGTAACTGTCATCAATCAGAATTCCGCCATCCGTCAGAGTGATCACATCACTGCGGCCACCGACGGCCGAAAAACGTCCCAGACCCGAAACAATGTTCTCCAGCGAAACATCCATCTCAACGGCTGCAGCCGCGGCAGCCAGTGCATTCAGGACATTGTGTTGCCAACGAACCATCATTCTGACGCGCTCAGACTGATCATTGATTTTCAGATTAAACTCAAGACCGACCGATGTTTCGACAACATCAGCACCGCGAACCTGCGCCCGTTCTGACAATCCATAAGTCAGTTTTTTC
>CAZQFI010000148.1:0-5445 GCA_964592545.1 uncultured Geobacteraceae bacterium | reverse complement strand
AATTGTCGGGCTGGAAGGGTATGGTCTTGAGATCGTTGAACGGGTCCCCATCGAGGTTCCGGCAAAGCAGGAAAATTTGAAATATCTGAAAACCAAGCGGGAAAAAATGGGACACCTGCTGGAAAATCTTTAGCAGTATTTGGAGGCAACTATGTCGAAAATTATTGAAGGGACACTCGAGGCCAAAGGTTTTCGTTTTGGCATCATCGTCAGCCGTTTTAACAGCTTTATCTCTGATCGTCTCCTCGAAGGGACACTTGATACCCTGGTTCGTCATGGGGCTGATCAACAGCAGTTGACGGTCGTCAAGGTACCAGGTGCTTTTGAGTTGCCTCTTGTCGCCAAAAAGATGGCAGAATCGGCTAAATACGATGCGCTGATCTGTCTGGGTGCCGTTATCCGTGGCGGAACTCCCCACTTTGAGTATGTCAGTGCCGAGATGACCAAGGGGATTGCTTCTGTATCATTACAGGCGGGGCTGCCAATTGCGTTTGGTGTGTTGACGACCGATTCGGTCGAGCAGGCCATTGAGCGTGCCGGAACGAAAGCCGGCAATAAAGGGGTCGAAGCAGCCATGAGCGCTATTGAAATGGTGAACCTGCTGGGGGCTGTTTAGGGGATGTCGAATAACCGCCGTGTCGGGCGTGAATATGCGCTGAAAATGTTGTTTGCTCTCCAGCTTGATGACGGACAGTCCGAGCCGGATCGTCTGGTCGGCTCTTTTTTCGACCATTTCCGCTTTGCAGACGATGTGCTCGGGGAACCTCTCGATACTATTGAAACCCCGGTGACAACGTCTGCCCGGCTGTTTGCCGAAAATATTGTCAAAGGGGTGGTGGAGTTTCGTCCGGTCATCGATAAAAGGATCTCGGACCAGGCGAAAAACTGGTCTTTACAGCGGATGACACCGGTCGACCTGTCAATCCTGCGTATCGGTGTTTATGAACTGCTCTATCAGCCCGATATTCCGACTGCAGTCGTTATTGATGAGGCCATTGAAATTGCCAAACGTTACGGCACAAAGGAATCTCCCGCTTTTATCAACGGGATTCTCGACAAAATTGCCGCCGTTGCAGCACGAACAAACGTACAGAATTAAGTATTTGGATTGAGGTTGTCATGGATGCAATAAAAGTTGGTTTGCTTGGATTTGGTACTATCGGTACCGGTGTTGTACGAAATATTCAACAGAATGGTGCTGTGATTGAGCAGCGACTCGGCTGTCGGGTTGAACTCGCGCAGATTGCCGACCTCGATATCGAAACTGATCGTGGCGTTACCCTTGAAAGTGGAATCCTTAGCACCGATGTTGAACAGGTTATTTCAAATCCCGATATCGATATTGTTATCGAACTGATCGGTGGTTACGAGCCGGCCAAAAGTTTTATTCTTAAAGCCATTGCCCATGGCAAACATATCGTCACCGCAAATAAGGCGCTGATGGCGGTACACGGGGAGGAAATTATTGCCGCAGCGAACAGGCAGGGTGTTTCGGTGATGTTCGAGGCGGCTGTCGGCGGAGGGATCCCGATTATTTCTGCGATCAAGGAGAATTTGTGCAGTAACGAGTTCAGCTCGGTCCTCGGTATCCTCAATGGAACATGTAATTTTATTCTGACCAAGATGACCGAGGAGGGGAGCGATTTTGCTCCGGTTCTGAAAGAGGCACAGGAACTTGGTTATGCCGAGGCCGATCCGACTTTCGATATTGAGGGGGTCGATACCGCACACAAGATTGCGCTCCTTTCAGCACTCTGCTTTGGAACGACAGTTGACTTTGAACAGGTTTACACTGAAGGAATCAGTAATATCACCGCCGTCGATATTCAGTTTGCCGCACAGATGGGCTACAAGATCAAGTTGCTGGCTATCGGCAAGAATCACGGCGATCAGATTGAAGTACGGGTCCATCCAACGATGATTCCCGGTTCATATCAACTGGCTGAAATTAACGGTGTCTTCAATGCGGTTCGGTTGACGGGGGATTTTGTTGGGCCGACAATGCTGTTTGGCAGCGGGGCCGGGATGGATGCAACGGCAAGTGCTGTTATGGGTGATGTTATTGCGATCAGCCGCGATAAAATTTCCGGCGCGACATCGCGGGTGCCAATCATGGGTTATACTGTCGGCAGCATTAAATCTCTGCCGATTAAGGCCATGAGTGAAGTCGTCAGCCACTATTATTTGCGCTTTACGACTGTTGACCAGCCGGGTGTTCTGGCGCAGATCGCCGGAGCTCTCGGTCGCCATAATATCAGCATCCAGTCGATGATACAGCCCGAGTCGCAGCAGGTTGACTCGGTATCGATTGTGCTGATGACACATGCTGCAAAAGAACAGGATGTTGCCGCTGCTATTAAAGAGATTGAGCAGTTGGAGGTTGTTTCACAACCCACGTGTCTAGTTCGGGTCGAGCACGATCTCGATTGATTCTGTATGCGTAGAAATTTCTCAACCAAAAAGAGCCGCTCAGTAATGGGCGGCTCTTTTTGGTTTGTGTGTCCGGTGCTAATGTGTCGAAATTTCGGGTTCGACAATGTAGCGCTTGATCTTTTTGGTGGTTGTTTTCGGGAACTCATCTTCGCGCAGAGTGAACTTTTTAACCCGTTTGTAATCGGCGAGATCCTTGCCGTAGGTGAGAATCTCCTTGCGGATCAGAGCTTCGATTTCTTCGGCACTTAACCCTCCGACATTTTTTTCTTTTGCCAGATTAAACAGCGCCTCTTCTTCGGGGAAGATGATGGCATAAACCTCTTCAGCTGTTGCCCCGACTCTATGCCCGTAAACCATAATTTCGGCAATATACGGACTCTTGAGTAACTGGTTTTCGACCTCTTCGGGATAAACATTCTTGCCATTTGGTGTGACGATGAGGTTTTTCACCCGACCACAGATGGTGAGCATCCCGTCTTTGTCAAGACGGCCTAAATCACCGGTTCGATACCAGCCATCGGTGAACACCTCGGCCGTCGCTTTATCATTTTTGTAATAGCCGAGCATGACGTTGGGTCCTTTGACAAGGATTTCACCTTCACCGTCACTGTTGGGCTTGTCAATCTTGACTTCGATATCCTCGAGAACCCGACCTACCGTACCCGGTTTGTTTGCTGTTGGGCTTTCAGCGCAGATGACCGGTGAGGTTTCGGTGATTCCATAGCCCTGCAGAAGTTTCAAGCCGAGATTGTTGAACCCTTCAGCAACCGCGGGATCAAGGGCGGCACCGCCACTGACGAAGGTGGTATTTGCGCCGACCGACTGCTGGACCTTTGCTGCGACAATTTTTCGGGTCAGGGAAAAGTTGTAAAGGAGCCTGGAACTCGATTTCGATTCGATATTCTTCATGATTCGCCCATAGAGGAGGCGATAGACTGCCGGAACTCCAAGGAGAAATGTCGGTTTGACCTCGCTCAGATTGTCGCCGAGTTTTTTGATCGATTCGGCAAAGTAGACCTCTCCACCGAGTGAAAGGGGGAGGAGGACACCACAGACCTGCTCAAAGACATGGTTGATCGGGAGAAAAGAGAGGGTTTTGATGGTGTTGTCGAGCTGAAAACAGTTGCACGCCCCCTGAATGTTGCTGACAATATTCTGGTGACTGAGCATCGCCCCCTTTGAACGTCCGGTGGTTCCCGATGTATAGAGAATAACGGCCCGATCTTTGGGTCGACTGGGGTTCGGTGGTAGCGGGGTGTCATTGAAGATGTCTTTGTATGAGAAGAGTCTCTTTTCTTTCAACAGACGGTTGCGTGACATTTCAGGGTCGGAAAGGAAATTTGTAATTTTCTTTTTTTTGCCGGTTTTTTCTTCCTGCTGCGTTAGTGCCAGGTGGGCCTGAATTGCAGCATCCTCAACCGGTTTACGTAACTCCTGAACAATGTCGAGTTTTTTGACCAGCTCCTTCCACACCCGGGATAGGTGTTCCATCGCCCCGGCGATTTCACTTTGATCTGTGACCTCTGCAAGGGGAGCGTCAATCAGGATCACCTTTTTCAGTTGTGGCAGGTCATCGATAATTTCCAGCAGGGTTTCAAACTGAGGTTGTCCGACAAAGACCGCTTTGGTGTCCGAATCGTTCAGAATGTGTCGGAGTTCGGTCGCTTTCAGTTCTTTATCGATGGGGATTGCAACGCAGCCACTGCGGAGAATTGCGAGGTAGGCGGTAATCCAGCGCGGTGAGGATGACCCGAGCAGGGCAACGTGATCTTTGGGATCAATATCAAGATCTCTGAGTCCTGCTGCCAATTTTTCTACGCTGTCCCACAGCTTGCCATAGCTGACGGGGAGCCATTCTCCGTTATGTTTACGGTGAAGGGCCGGTTTGTCCTTGTCGGTCTGGCAGCGGGTGTAAATAAGTTGATCAATCGTTTGCACGGGTCGCTCCTGAAATGGCTGCTGAAGTGTATAAATGAAAAACAAACAGTGGTTTACTCTAGCGTTGTCGTTCGTTTCAGGCAAGCGGGAAAATAGATTTGGTGGCAAATTGGTCAAAATCACCAAAAGGGGAGTATGATCAAGAAAATAGCTTGACGCCATCAAGGCGTTTTGCTACAAGAAACGCCGCGGTTGTTGCAGGCACGTAGCTCAGTGGGAGAGCACTACCTTGACACGGTAGGGGTCGGCGGTTCAATCCCGCCCGTGCCTACCATAACCCGGCAACTATGATATACCGTACCAATCTGGGGCATCTGTGAGATGCCTCTTTTTGTTTCAGCTTTGCTTCGCGGCAAAGGTCAGGGGTAAAAGAATGGCTTTATTACAGATGGAATTGCCCGATGGCTCGGTCAAAGAGGTTGAGTCGGGATCGACGCCCTACGATATCGCCCTTTCTATTGGTGAGGGGTTGGCGCGCCAGTCGGTTGCAGCCCGTTTCAATGATGACCTCATTGACATCACTGCACCGTTGACATCTTCGGGTAAAATCGCCCTGATTACCCAGAATTCTCCCGAAGCACTTGAGATCATTCGCCACTCATGTGCCCACCTGATGGCTCAGGCGGTCAAAGAGCTTTATGGAAATGACGTTCAGGTGACGATTGGCCCGGCGATCAAGGATGGCTTCTACTACGATTTTTACAGTGAAACCAAAAAGTTTGTCCCGGAAGACTTTGCTGTTATCGAAGCGAAAATGACCGAGTTGGCCAAGGCCGATTTCAAAATTACCCGGGAAGAGATGTCGCGGAACGCTGCCATTGAGCTGTTTCGAGGCATGGGAGAGGATTACAAGGTTGAGCTGATTGAAGACCTTGATGCCGAGACGGTGTCCCTCTATCGCCAGGGCGATTTTGTCGATCTCTGTCGCGGTCCCCACGTACCGCGTACCGGAATGCTGAAGGTCTTCAAGCTGACCAGTCTTGCCGGAGCCTACTGGCGTGGTGATGAGAAAAATGCCATGCTGCAGCGGATCTACGCAACCGCTTTTCTCAACAAAAAAGAGCTGAAAGCCCA
>CAZQFI010000147.1:0-6448 GCA_964592545.1 uncultured Geobacteraceae bacterium | reverse complement strand
CGAGAAAAATCGGAAAAGTCTCGATATCTTCCAGAAAAAAGATGGGAGCGATGTTTTCTTTGGGCTGAAAGATAAAAAGAGAGATGCTCTTCAGGAAGGACTGGAATCCCTGGAGGAGAAAAAGGGGAATGAAGACTTCTTCGAGAGTGACGAGCCGGACAAAGACGTTAACAAACTGAAACCTGTCATCGAGGAATAACCCCATGCGACCTTTGAAGTGGCGCCAGCTTGGGGAGATTTTGATTCGGGAGAAAGGGGTTCCTGAAGATATTGTTCGTCAGGCATTACGGGAGCAGGAATCAAGCTCACTGCGGCTGGGTGAAATTCTCAAGGAAAAAGGGGAGACTTCAGATATTGTTCTTGCCGAGGCACTGGCTGAACAAAGCGGCATGGAGTATGTTGCCGTCCCGAAGGTAAAGACGAGTGCCCTTCACCTGTTGACAACCATTCCCATCAGCTATGCCAAGGAAAATCTGGCGGTTCCTCTGGAAATTGATGGCCAGACAATCCGTCTTGCTGTTGTCGATCCCAGTAATAACCAGATTCTGAATGATCTTTCGGTTCTGACCGGGTGTCGGATTATTCCCTGTCTGGCTGAGCCCGATAAACTTATAGAAGCGATCAATCAGGCTTATGAAACCTTGTCCGGTGGCGGGGACAGTTCAATTTCCGATATCGGTCAGGGGGAGATGGAACTGGATGAGTCGCTCCAGATAGAAGATCTTCTCGATACCAACGATGAGGCACCCATCATCCGCTTCGTCAACAGCCTTCTGACCCAGGCTTACCGGCAGCGTGCCAGTGATATTCATATTGAGCCGTTTGAGAACGAGGTCGCCGTTCGTTATCGGGTGGACGGGATTCTTTACGAGGTTCAACGTCCTCCCTACAGCGCTCTCTCCAATATTATTTCCCGTTTGAAAATCATGGCAACACTCGATATTGCCGAGAAGCGGCTTCCTCAGGATGGACGCTTTTCGGTCCGGATTGCAGGAAAACAGGCCGATATCCGGATGTCGACCTTACCGACGGCATTTGGTGAACGGGTGGTTCTACGGCTGCTGGATAAGAGTGTCGGAGTTCTTGGTCTGGAGGATATCGGCGTTGACAGTGATATGCTGCCTCAGATCAAGAAGATGATTCAAAAGAGCCACGGTATTTTCCTAGTCACCGGCCCGACCGGGGCGGGGAAAACAACGACCCTCTATTCCGCACTCTCGGCGATTAATTCGCGGGAACAGAACATTATTACCGTTGAAGACCCCATCGAATACCAACTCCCGGGCGTGGGACAGATTCAGGTCAATCCCAAAATTGATTTGTCGTTTGCTCAGGGACTACGTTCAATTTTACGTCAGGATCCCGATGTGATTATGGTCGGAGAGATTCGGGACAGTGAAACGGCCAAAATTGCCGTTCAGGCAGCACTGACCGGTCACCTGGTTTTTTCGACTCTCCACACCAATGACGCTGCCGGGGCTCTGGCTCGACTGGTTGAAATGGGGGTCGAACCTTTTCTGGCCGCTTCGGCATTGGTCGGGGTTCTTGCCCAGCGGCTGGTTCGGACGATCTGCCCCCATTGCCGGGTCAGTTATATCCCCGACAAACAATTGCTTACCGAATTGTTTGATGGAGCGGAAGTGCCTTCTCAGGCAGTATTTTACCGGGGGCGGGGGTGCAGCCACTGCATGAAGGTCGGCTATCTGGGGCGAACCGGTCTGTATGAATTACTCGAGGTTACCGATCCGATTCGACAGCTGGTGACCGGGAATGCCGATGCTGCAACAATCCGGCAAAAGGCGTTAGCGATGGGGATGCGTCCATTGCGGGAAGCCGGTCTGGCAAAAGTTTTAGCTGGGCAGACGACGGTTGAAGAAGTTCTCCGGGTGACTCAGGAGGAGGTTTAACCGGTGGCACTCTATGAATACAGCGCCTTCGATGCTCAGGGGAAAAAGCAGCGGGGAGTTGTTGAGGCTCTGAGTCAAAAGGCTGCCAGCCACAAACTTCGTGGTCAAGGTCTGTTTCCGACCAAGCTGACTACGGCACACAATGCGGTCGGGCCGGCTCAACGGACCTTTTTCCGCAAGGTCAGTGCTGTTCAGCTCGGGGTGGCCACCCGGCAACTCGCGACGATGTTGACAGCTGGAATGCCTCTGGATGAGGCTCTGGTGATGGTTGCAGAGCAACAGACTCAGGAGACTCTCGGCTCAGTCCTGACGAGGGTTCGTGATGATGTCCTGCAGGGGAGTGCTCTGCATATGGCGCTTCAGGCTCATCCGAAAATTTTTCCGCCGCTGTATACCAATATGGTGCGGGTTGGAGAAGCAAGTGGCACCCTGGATAAGGTGCTCCTGCAGCTGGCCGAATTTACTGATGAACAGGCGAGGTTCAACTCTCAGCTAAAAGCCGCCCTGACCTATCCTATATTGATGTTTTTTGTCGGCAGCGGGGTGTTACTGTTTCTCATGGCTTTTGTTGTGCCAAAGATAACCCGGATGCTCGAAGACCTGGATCAGGCTCTGCCGCTACCGACGTTATTACTGATCTCTTTCAGCCAATTTTTGGCGACATACTGGTGGTTATTGCTCCTGATTGGAATAGGGGCCGCTTTTATTGTCAGACGATTTTCACTCACGGCAAAAGGGCGTTACTGGTTTGATCAGAAGAAGTATCGTTTACCGTTGCTGGGGCCTCTGGCATTGCACAGTGCAACAGCCCGTTTTTCCCGGACGACGGCAACTCTGCTTCACAGTGGTGTTCCATTATTAACGGCACTGGAGATTGTACAGAACCTGTTGGGGAATACATACCTTCAACAGGCTCTTGAAATTGTCAGAGAGAAGGTCACGGAAGGGGCGGGGTTGTCTGAACCCCTTTACGATGCCGGGGTTTTCCCGGAAATGCTGCCGCAGATGTCAGCTGTTGGTGAGAGAAGCGGTGACCTTGAGGGAATGTTATTCAAAGTTGCCGAGATTTACGAACATCAGGTACAGACACGCCTGAATGGTTTGATGGCCCTGCTTGAACCACTGATGATCCTTTTTATGGGGACGGTCGTCGGTTTTATCGTCCTGGCAATTCTATTACCGATTTTTCAGGCAAGTCAGGGAATTGGATAATGACGCAATCAAGGAGAGATATATGAATCGAGTCAACCGGAATCAGCGGGGTTTTACTTTAATCGAGATCATGGTTGTTGTCGTTATTCTCGGTATTCTTGCTGCTATTGTTGTCCCACGACTCCTGGACGAGCCCGAAAAAGCGCGCCGGACTTCTGCCGCGACCCAGATTCGTAGTTTTGAGGAGGCCCTGGGCATTTTTAAGCTCGACAACGGTTTTTACCCGTCGACAGAGCAGGGGTTACAGGCACTGGTGACGAAGCCAAGCATCGGGAGAATTCCCAATCGCTACAAAGAGGGAGGGTATATCAGGAAGATTCCTCTTGATCCCTGGGGACAGCCTTATCTGTACCTTTGTCCTGGGGTTCATGGAGAATTTGACCTTTTTTCTTATGGTCCTGATGGCGAAACTGGTGGTGAAGGGGAAAATGCCGATGTCGCCAACTGGAACCTTGACTAAACGTTCAGGGTTCACTCTGGTTGAACTGCTGGTTGTCATCGTGGTTCTGTCACTGATCAGTCTGATCAGTTTGCCGCTGCTGACCAGTCGGCGTGAGGGTGATGAACGATTGGTGTTGCGGAGGATCGCAGGAACTGTCAAGCAGTTGTACAACGAAGCAACGTTGACCCGGGATGAACATTTGCTGGTGTTCGACTTCAATCGTAATAGCCTGAAGGCGTTTCGGTTGTTGTCCGGTATGGGCTCGGTGGAGAAGGAACCTTTTGGGAGGGAACTTAACCTGGCACCGTTACAGCTTAAGCAGATTGATATTGAAGGGAAAGGATCTTTTCGTGCCGGGCAGGTCACGGTTCGGTTTTTCCCGCTGGGCTGGATGGAACAAACCCGTTTGCTGGTCAGCCGGGGGAGTGGGGCTGATATGTGGCTCGATTTTTCACCATTGACAGGATCGGTTATTATCAATGCTGAACAAGCGACAGTGCGATAGCGGGTTTTCCCTCCTCGAAGTGATGATCGCACTGGCAATTGTTGCAATTGCACTGGTGTCGTTACTGGGACTGTCAAACCGCACCATACTGGTTCAGGATCGGGTTCAAAAGCTGACGCAGGCGACGCTGTTGGCTCAGCAGGTGATGAGTGAACAGCAGTCAGGGGTCGGAAACCGTGGAACCGGGGCCATAGCAGAAGATGATTTTGCCGAACCTTTTAGCGATTTTCATTGGCAGATCAGCTATCAGGAAACCCTGATCTCCCGGGTCCAACAGATCACAGTGACGGTTTTATGGGGTGCAGCTGAAAAAAATGAACAGGTTCAGCTTGTTTCCTTTGTCCGTGCAGGTGGTCAGGAATGAGTCTCAGAACCGCAGGGTTTACCCTGATTGAAGTCTTGTTGGCTATTTTGATCGGATCTTTGGTTCTGACCAGTATCTACGGGATTTTCAGCTCGGTCAGCAGTGCGAGAGATCGACTTGAACTTGAGAGTGATGTTTATCATCAGGCGCGGATTTTCTTTGATCGACTTGGTGGCGAACTGAGCAGCTTAAGGGTTGCTCCGGTGGGACATGACGCCGTATTCAATTCCGGAAAAACAACTTCGGGCGAACCTTTTTTTGAGTTTAATACTGAACTGGTATCACCCCTGCTGCAACAGCATGGCGGGGTTTCGCGGGTTCACTACGAAATGGAGCAGCGAGGCGAGACCGCGGTCCTGTTACGGAGTGAGCAGGTTTTACTGGCCGATCTGGCGGCATCAAAACCACTTGTTTTCCTGACCGGAATAACAGATTTTCGGGTACGATATTTTCGTCAGGGGCAGTGGCTGGACGTTCCGTCGGGGAAATCCCTGCCGCAGTTGATCGAAATCACTCTGGAATTGGAAGGCGATAACCAGACGATCCCCTTTCGCAGCAGTTTCGTCCTGCCCGGGGGGAGTCAATGAGTTCTCTGCGTAATCAATCGGGAATGGCTCTCCTGCTGGTTCTGGTTCTGGTTGCGCTGCTCAGTGCTCTGGTTATGGAATTTTCTTTTTCAAGCCTGGTTGATTTAAGGGCCGCAGAAACTTTCCGGGATAGAACCAAAGCTTTTTACCTCGCGCAGGGCGGAATCGAGGCTGCGCGGTTAATTCTTCAGGAAGATCAGAACGATTTTGATCATCCAGTGGAGTTCTGGGGAAATCCACTGGTCAATATTCCGGCCGGGGATGGCGACGTCAGTCTCTCAATCACCGATCTGACGGGACATCTGAATATTAATTTTGTTGCTGATCATCGGGGCAACCCGTTGCCCGGTTATCATCGTTTTGTCGCTTTATGTAAAGAGGTTCTCCATGTTGACCAGTTGCAGGCTCAGGAATTGGCCGATTCGCTGGTTTACTGGTATAACTCAAATATGACGGTGACGACTCCGGATGATGCCTATTATGCGAGTCTGGATCCCCCCTATTCCCGGCGGGGGGAGAAGCTGACGGTATTGGATGAGTTGCGATTGGTCAAAGGATTTGATCAGCAGCGTTTCAATCTGCTTGAACCCTATATCAGAGTGGTTGGTGAAGAGCAGATCAATATTAATACAGCCCCCGCAGAGGTTTTGTATGCCTGGCAGTTTTCTGCGGCAGAAGAGCATGTTGAAATTATTTTTGATCAACGCGATATCGCTGCATTGATCGATTATCGCGGAAAATATCCCTACCGGACACTGCAGGATCTTTCGCATGTCGAAGGGATTAATGATCGCTGGTCTGCAGCGTGGTCGAGAAATTCAATAGGCGTTGTCGGTACCGTGTTCAGTATCACCAGCCGTGGTCGGATAAGCCAGGGTGTTCGGTATGCACGGGCTATTGTCGCGAAACAAGGGAATAAGATCCTGAGTTTGAAGGTGGAATAAAATATGTCCAAACGTTTCATCGGTATTGATCTGGAAGGCCCCGAAGTGAGAGTCGCTGTTTTGACGACTGTCCAGGGGCGGATCAATGTCGAGATGGAAAAGCGCCATTACGACTCACCCGAAGAAGCTGCTGAAGCGATCAGTGAGCTGTTGGGGGGCAAAATCGGTCTGGGTGACCGGTTGATCACGGCGTTACCATGCCGGGTCGGGTTGTTTCGCAGGCTCCATTTCCCCTTCAGGGAGAGGGGCAAGATTGAAGAAGCTCTGCCGTTAGAGTTGAATTCTCAGTTGCCGATTTCTCTGGAAGAACATCTGATTTCATTTCTCCCCCCCCTGGCACTTGAGAATGATTATCAGGTGGATGCGGTTGTTGTTAATAAACGTGAAGTCGAAGAGCTCCTGTCCCATTTTCCCGAGCCGGAGCAGAACCCTGCCCGCATAGATCTTTTTCCTTTTGCGTTGCTGCCTGTTTTAGGTGACCAGGATG
>CAZQFI010000146.1:0-21949 GCA_964592545.1 uncultured Geobacteraceae bacterium | reverse complement strand
CGTCGCGGTCGCCCTTTGGCCGGGCGTTCAATCCCCGACTCCTTGGCATAGCCAGCATGGAAAAGTTTGCCGATCAGACGGTTGCCACTTCGGGTGGTGGTTCCCAGTGCTTTGGACAGGTCATAAGCAGTGAGGTGATTTGATCCCTGTCGTTCGAGGATGGTGAATATTTTACTGATATTTTCTGCAGTGATTCCCGATTTTTCAGAAATTTGGACAATTTTTTCATCAAAATTCTTCACGTTATAGGTGCCATCTTTCCGGCCAACTGGTGAAATGATCTGACCGGACTCGGTTAAGATTTTGACGGTATTTCCTCCCTGAGTTGCAATCTCCAAAGCTTCAGTCGCGTTGGAGAAAGCATTGATCGGATTCATCCCATAGCCAATTCCGACACTGATGGTAAAGCCGAATTTGACAAATACATCATACAACAACGGAAAATCACGGTAGCCGGTTGTGTATTCTTCAATAAGATTCCGGGTTGAAATCAGATAGTAATTCTCTGACCCCCGGTTGAAAACAAAGGATTGAAGTTCCTCCTGAAAATCAACCATATAGTTGAGATATTTATAGAGAAACCGTTGAGATTTAAATTCATTCTGCTCCGGTTTTTTCTTTCTGCTTTTATCGATTTTGATGATAACCACGGCAGGGTGACTGCCGCTTGAGTTTTTAAAATTGATCGCGTCGATAATTTTATTGACCCCTTTTAAAACTGAAAAATAGGTATGGTTGATCAGTGTACAGGGGTAATTTTGCTTTTTCAGATATTCATTTACGCTGAAAAGACAGGTTAAAATGGATGTTTCCAGATTGTTTCTATAATTTTCGATATGAAAATTTGCAACGTCCTCAACGGTCAGAGATTTACTCCGTTGAATCGAGCTTACTTCAGTGAGCGGTAAACTCAACTCCCGGTAAACATGTTTGATGACCGATCCCTGAACGGAATCGATGCTGATGGCTTTGGGAATTTGATGAAAAGGTAGCGAGTTAATCAGCTTCATGATTCCCGTTTCATCAAATTCGAGAAATGCTGTTGGTACGGACTTGTCGATCTCATCTACAGACAGCATATAGGGGAAATTGCCGGCGAATAAAATGCCATCGACATTTTTTATGGTCGGGATAATTTCTGGTAGTTCTGTATAGATACTGTATGGGTAGGCGGTTATCTCAACCGGCAAAGACATCAATTTTGTCAAATTCAGAATCTCTGTGATACGCTTGTCGACTCCAACCAGAGCGATATCCATCTATTCTCCTGTCTGCTCAAGAAAATTGTAAATATTCTCGTAACAATATCCTATTATTGATGTGAGTGGTGTCTAAAAAATCACGATAAAACTCTTCGCCTCAGTATTTTGCCCCTGTCAGGCAGATATTCGGATAGCCCGGGTTCGGCAGAAGAGTATCGTTTTGATATTCTCCTTTTCCCAGATAGATAAACAGCTCTGCCAATTCCGGTAGGCTGTACCTCTGATAGATGCTGATCCCGTCTGGGTGGACCGCCACCCGGAGGTACCCTCTTCCCCGGTTGTCCAGAGCGGTAAAATTAAAATCGTAAAAACAGTAGCAAACCCCATTGAACCAGTTTGGTTTGTCAACTTGTACGTTCAGTACTGCGGAGTGTTGTCCACTGTTTTTTCGCCATGCTGGTTGAATGACCGTTTAAACGTGCTAAGTTTTACGGGGGAGTCGCCATCTCCGTGGTCTCCTGATAGTTGATCAAACTACCGTAAGTAATGATCCCCAGCATTGTTTCTCCTTGACTTCATTAGAGAGGTACTTTACAACTTATTTAGAGACGTATTAAAGACATGACTATAAATTATGGGGCCCAAATGGTCAACATCAGAGAGATTGCTGAGAGATACAGTGAGGAAATCTACGCTAATCTGGAGAAGCTGGTAAATATTAATAGCTTTTCCACGAATATTGCCGGGCTCAACTCTTTGTCAGATGCTCTGGCTGCCATTGCCGACAGTCATGGTATTGTTTTGGAAAGAAAAATTGTAGCTGAAGATCCCACCCGCCGTCCTCATCTGTTGTACGCAAATGAGCAGCGTGATGACTATTATGCCTTTATTGGCCATTTTGATACCGTTCATCCTCCGGAGAGTGACTTTAACCAATTGGTTAAAAATGGTGAACACTGGATCGGTCCGGGGGTCAATGATATGAAGAATGGCCTGCTGATTGCCCTCTATACCCTGATCATTCTCAAACAGCTGATGCCACTGGAGGAGATCCCACTCAAAATACTCTTTAACTCCGACGAGGAGATCAGCTCGCCCGTTTCCAAAGATATTATTGAGACCGAGCTAAGGAATGCCAGGGGCGGATTTGTGTTTGAATCGGGGCGGGTCCCGGGGGATAAGATTGTCACGACCCGTAAAGGGGTTATCGGTCTTGATATTGAAGTGATCGGGAAGCCGTCTCATGCCGGGGAATCTCCCAGTACCGGGATTAATGCCATTGTTGATGCGGCGACAATGATCAGCAAACTTGATGTTCTGAATAATGGGGCTGAAGGGGTCAGCATCCAGTGTACCGAGATTGCAGGCGGAACAGCACGCAACGTTATTCCAGATCGTTGTTACGTTGGAGTAGATATTCGAGTCCCCGATGTGAAAAAACAGGACCAGTTACTTCAAGATATCAACCGTCTCCTTAAAGATTCAAGTTTTGTGAACAGTCAGATTGAGTACGAAATCAAGGTTAAGCGCCCGCCATTTGTGAAAACTGCAGAGTCGATAAAACTTATCAATAAGTATCTGGCAGTTGCGGCCTCTTTGGGATTTGCAGTTGAGGAGACTTCGTCAGGAGGGGTTTCTGATGCGAATAATTTATCCAGTTTTGGTGTTCCGGTTATCGATGGACTGGGTGCTTTGGGAAATTTCCCCCATACTAAAAAAGAATATATGGTGAAGCAGTCACTGCTGGATCGGCTGGTTATTTTCAGTAGTTTCTTTTATGAATTGATTCAGGAAGGTTGAAATCTTTCCTGTGTCTTCAGGGGGATACACACATTTCAGGGAGGTTAATATGAAAAAAGTTTTTATCTTATTACTGAGCTTGTTGATTTGCGCCGGAGCGGTCAATGCGAAAACACTGAAGATTGGTATGTCCTCGGATGCTCGTTCAATGGATCCCTATTTTCATAATGAAACTGCCACCAACTCAATGTTGTCCAATATTTTTGAGGGACTCACCTATTTCGATAAAGACCTCAATGTTTATCCGGTATTGGCGGAATCCTGGAAGGTTGTCGGAGAGAATACCTGGGAGTTCAAGCTGAGAAAAGGGGTCAAGTTTCACAACGGTAACGATTTTAATGCTGACGATGTTATTTTTTCCATTGACCGGATTAAAAACTGGGACAAATCGGGGTTTAAATCAAAGGTCAACATGATTAAATCTTTCAAAAAAGTTGATGATTATACTGTCCAGATCACCACCAAGGGGCCGTATCCGATACTGTTGCGGAAGCTCTCTTATGTCAAAATACTCGATGCTGAATTCTGTGCCGATAAGGATGCTGCATTTTTGGGGCTGAATCCGGTTGGTACCGGGCCGTATAAATTTGTTGCATGGAGAAAAGGGGAGAGCCTCACTCTGACCGCAAATCAGAATTACTGGCGCGCTCAACCTGTTTATTCTGACGTCATTTTTAAACCACTGACCAATAATGCGACCCGGGTTGCTGCTGCGTTAAGTGGTGAAGTTGATATTATTGATAGAATCCCGGTGATGGATGTTGAGCGGATCAAAAAATCTCCCAAGCTCAATTTTTTCATGAAGCCCGGACTGCGGCTGATCTACCTGCAAATGGATCAGGGACGTCTTGAAACTCCGTATGTTAAAGGGAAGAATCCTTTCCTGGATGTGCGGGTAAGGCGGGCGATTTACCTTGGTATCAACGAGGATTCAATTATTAAATATGTTATGAAGGGTTTTGCGGTTCCGGCTGAACAATTTAATCCCAAAGTTGTTTTTGGCTATGATCCATCCATCAAGCGTCCTGCTTACAATCCAACTGCAGCCAAGAAGTTGCTGGCAAAAGCCGGTTATCCGAATGGTTTTGAGGTGACCCTGGATGCGCCGAATAACCGCTATGTCAACGATGCACAGATTGCTCAGGCAATTGCTTCAAGTCTGTCCCGCATCGGCATCAAAGTGAAGGTCAACGCTTTGCCGAAAGCGACCTTCTTCCCGAAAACTGACCGTCTTGATACCAGTTTCTTCCTGATTGGCTGGGCAAGTACCGATGGCGATAGCAGTTCCTTCCTTGATGGAATTACCCACACCCATGATACCGAAGCAGGCTATGGTCGTTATAATCGTGGTCGCTACAGCAACCCGAAGGTTGATGCGCTGATTGAAAAAGCAGGTGTTACGATTGATGAGAAGGAGCGGTTGGGTTATCTGATTGAGGCTCAGCGGATTGCTTTGGTTGAAGATATGAATATCATTCCCTTGCATTATCAGGTTGACCTGTATGCATCGGGAAAGAATGTCAAATTCACTCCCCGTACTGACAGCCATATGTATGTTTATGATATGAAATAATTTTGTAACAGGGTCATCGGGGGCCGAATGTATATTCGGTCCCCCGGTTGTCCGGGGACAAGCCTCTGGGCCGTCCCCGAGATGCAGTTAGTTTCGGCAGTGTGAGATCGGCATTGCCGGAGTTTTTTGTGAGGATTGCCTGTGGGAAGATACATTTTAAGACGTTTGTTTCATGCAATACTGGTGATGTCTGTCATCAGTTTCATCGTGTTTTTTATCATGTACAAAGCGGGTGATCCGGTTGAATTGCTCTTGCCTCCCGATGCAACTCAGCAGGAAGTTGTCCAGATGCGCCACTATCTGGGGCTGGACAAATCTTTTACCACCCAGTATGTAATTTTTCTGAAAAATGCTCTGCAGGGAAATATCGGCAACTCCTATATCTATGGACAGCCGGCGGTTGATATTGTCCTTGAACGGTTTCCCGCCACCTTGGAACTGGCATTTTTTGCAATGTTGTTTTCCATCCTTTTCGGCATTCCAATGGGGGTGATTGCATCGATTAAACCGAAGGCAATTTTAAGCCGGGCGATCATGTTTTTTTCTCTAGCAGGGATTTCAATCCCGATATTCTGGACCGGCATGGTGTTTGTGCTGGTCTGCTCAATTTATCTTGGTATCCTGCCGTCGTCCGGACGGGGAGAAGTCCAGTTTTTCAGTAGTGCATTTACCTGGGACGGAATCAAGCATCTGGTTATGCCGGTGATGACTTTAACTCTGTTTCAGCTGGCTCTGATTATCCGTCTGACCCGAACCGGAATGATGGAAGTGCTGATGCAGGACTACATCAAGCTGGCTAAAGCCAAGGGGTTGCCAGGGCGAGTGGTGGTTTTTTATCACGCTTTAAAAAATACCCTGATCCCGGTCATTACCGTGATTGGAATCCAGTTTGGTCAACTCATCGCTTTTACCATTGTGACCGAAACCATTTTTGCCTGGCCCGGAACCGGTAAGCTGATTATCGATTCGATTCAAAACCTTGATCGCCCTATTGTGGTTGCCTATCTGTTGATGGTCTCTTTCATCTTTGTCATTATTAATTTCCTGGTGGATGTGATCTACACATTCGTCGATCCGCGGGTGCGGGTTAAATAACCTGAGTTGGTATCCATATGAAAAGATTCAATGATTATGAGCAGGAAGCTGCTGCACTATTGGAAGATCTGGGTAATATTGCCGAACCTTCTTTTAAAGAGTTTGAAACCACCAAATATATTGTCAACTTTCTGGATGAGAACAAGATTCCCCGGGACAAAGTTTTTGCGACCGGCTGTTTCGGCACAATCGATCGTGGTGCTGAAAAAACCATCGCCCTGCGGGCGGATATTGATGCCTTGCCAACCAATTCGGAGGGGACTGAGTATAAACATTTGTGCGGGCATCATTCGCACGCAGCGATGTTGTTGCTGGCACTGAAGTATCTGGTTCAGCATCAGGATAAACTGCAGGTAAACATCCGCTATATCTTTCAGCCAGCAGAAGAGGTCGGTGGTGGCGCGCTGTTTATGATGAAAGAGGGTTGCCTGGAGGATTGTTCCGAAGTTTACGGTATCCATGTTGACCCGCATCAAAAACTGGGTGATATCCTGTTGAAGCCAGGTGAGTTTATGGCCGGAGCGGTCATGTTTGAAGTCAAATTTACCGGGCACAGCACCCATGCGGCCTATCCCCATACGGGGGATGATGTTCTGGTTGCGGCAACTGATTATGTCAATCTCTGTCAGAAGATCATCACCCGATTCAAAAATCCGATTAAAAAAGCGGTTCTCTCTTTTGGCCAGATCGCAGCTGGACAGGCGTTTAATATCCTCCCTGAAGAGCTGTTGATGAAAGGGACCTATCGGTATTTCGATGCTGAAGTCAAACAGTTAATCGAGCAGAAAATGGAGGCGATTGGTGAGGCGATCAAGCTGATCTATGGAGTTGATGTTGATGTCTCAATGAAGGAGGGAACGGTTCCCCTGCATAATAACCCGCTATTGACTGCGAAGCTGACAGAGATTTTTTCTGGACCGGAAATCCATATCAATACCGAACTGGATCCGATGATGGGTGGGGAGGACTTTTCCTATTATCTGGAAGAGTGTCCGGGAGTATTTGTCAAGCTTGGTGTCGCTGGTGAGACCGGTCATCCGCCACTGCATAATAAAGATTTTTTTGTACCAGCTGCTGCTGTGCTTCTTGGCACGATGTTGTGGGTGGAACTTGCCACTAATGAGCTTATTCAAAAGGAGATGTGATGAAAAGAGTACTTTTAACATTGACAGTATTTTTACTGCTTGTCGGTTCTTCAGTTGCTGCAACACTCAATCTAGGAGTGGCTTCGGAAGCGATTACGCTGGATCCCTACGTTCAGAACGAAACGGCAACCAGTTCTACTCTGAGTAATATTTTTGATACATTGATCCGGTTTGATGCTGACTACAATCTGGTCCCCGGCCTGGCGACGTCGTGGCAAGCACTCGATGCAAAAACCTGGGAAGTGAAATTGAGAAAAGGGGTCACTTTCCATAATGGTAATGCCTTTAATGCCGATGATATTCTATTTTCATTTGACCGGTTTAAGCACTGGGAGCGTTCCGGATTTAAAGGAAAAGTCAGCGCGATTGAAAAGGTGGAGAAAAAAGACGATTTTACGGTGGTGTTTACGACAAAAGGTCCTTATCCCCTCTTTCCCCGTAAAATGACCTATATGAGAATTATGGACAAGGAGTACTGTGCGGATAAAACTCCTGAATTTCTAGGCACCCATCCTGTCGGTACCGGTCCTTATATATTTGACAAATGGGTTAAGGGGGCAACTCTGACACTGCACGCCAATACGAAATACTGGGCAGGAGTTCCAAGTTTTGATCGGGTTATTTTTAAAGCTCTGACCAACGATTCGACCCGGGTTGCAGCAATTCTAAGCAATGAAGTTGATCTGATCAATCGGGTTCCGGTGAAAGATATCAACCGGGTCAAACAAAGCAAAAATTTTATCCAGAAACCAGGTTTGCGGCTTATCTATCTGCAAATGGACCACCCGCGGACTGACAGTCCTTATGTGACCGGAAAGATTAACCCGTTTGCCGATGTTCGGGTCAGGCGGGCAATCTACTATGCAATCAATGAAAAGAATATTGTCAAATATATCATGAACGGTTTTGCTGAACCGGCTGGACAGTTTCAACCGCATGTCGTATTCGGTTTTGATGATAGCATCAAACGGGTTGACTTTGACCCTGCAAAGGCAAAAAAACTGCTGGCAGAAGCTGGATATCCAAATGGTTTCGAGGTGGTGATGGATGCACCGAATAACCGCTATATTAATGATGAGCAGATTGCCCAGGCTGTGGCATCCGACCTGGCAAAAGTAAAAATCAAGGTTAAAGTGAATGCGATGCCGAAGTCAGCATATTTCCCCAAAGTCAACAGCTCCGATTCTTCCTTTAATATGCTCGGTTGGTCCAATAGTGATGGTGATGCCAGTTCGTTTCTTGATGCCTGTGTTCATACGTATGATCAGGATAAGGGGTACGGGCGGTATAATGGTGGTCGCTACAGTAATCCGGAAGTGGATCGTCTGATTGAAGAGTCTGATGTGACAATTGATCAGGTTAAAAGACTTGAGCTGATGAAACAAGCGCAGAAGATTGCTCTGGTTGATGATCAGAACATTATCCCACTGCACTATCAGGTTGACCTTTACGCATTTAACAACAAGATCAATTTTAAACCACGGATAGACAGTCATCTTTACGTTTTTGAGATGAGTAAGAAGTAATTACTGTCAATTGCTGCGGAAGATATGTCCTCCGCAGCAATTGACGTGGGACGATCCTGAAATTGTAAGTTTGTCATTCTCTCAAATTGGGTTATTGGTGAGTTGAGGGTGGAACTGTAATGAAAATTTTTGAAAATGAAATTGTTGCAGAATTTTTTGAAGATAAACTGGCTGTTGCCGGGGTTTTTATTTTTATTTTCTTCATGTTCTGCGCCCTATTCCCGTCGCTCCTCTCGCCACAGAACCCTTACGATCTGGAACAATTATTTCTGGAAAACAGTTTTAAACCCCCTTTTGGTGATTTTCTTCTCGGTGCTGATGAGCAGGGCCGGGATATCTTAAGTGCGATCATGTATGGCTTGAGGATTTCCCTCTATGTCGGTGTTGCCAGTACCCTTCTTTCGGTCCTGTTTGGTTTGATTGTCGGGCTGATCTCAGGTTATTTCGGTGGGATTGTCGATACCATTATTATGCGCATTGCTGATATTCAGTTGTCGTTTCCGGCTATTCTGGTTGCGCTGATTATTATGGCTCTGTGGGGACAGGGAGTGACCAAAATTGTTATTGCTATCACTATTGTCAACTGGGTTTACTACGCCCGTACCGCCAGGGGGGTGGTCCTTTCAGAAAAAGAGAAGGACTACGCTCAATCGGCTAAAGCACTGGGAATGAACAGTATCGGAATTATGTTCAAAGAGATCCTGCCAAATATTATGGCACCGATTATTGTGATTGCCACGGTGCGGATTGCCAATGCGATTATTCTGGAAGCAACGCTGAGTTTCCTTGGGCTTGGTGTCCCAATTACTGAACCATCGTTGGGATCACTAATTTCCAACGGCTATCAGGTGTTGTTCAGTGGTTACTGGTGGGGATCAGTTTTTCCCGGTGTGGTGTTGATGCTCCTGGTTATTTCAATCAACCTGATTGGTGACCGATTACGCGATGTTATGAATCCGAGGTTGAAACGATGAGTGAGATGCTGCGGGTTGAAAATCTGAATACCTATTTTGATACCCGAAAGGGGCTGGTCAAAGCGGTTGATGGCATTTCATTTTCCATCGATAAAGGTGAAATCCTCGGAATTGTCGGGGAGTCGGGTGCCGGGAAATCGATTACCGGGTTTTCGTTAATCAACTTGATTGACAGCCCTGGAGAAATTGTCGCGGGAAGTATTCTGTTTGATGGTCGTGATCTGGTTCAACTGTCGGAAGATGAGTTAAGCAAAATCCGTGGTGGTGAAATATCAATGATATTCCAGGATCCACAGATGTCTCTGAATCCGGTTATCACGATTGGCAAGCAGTTGATTGAAACGGTGACTTATCATAATCCTGAAACCAGTAAACAAGCAGCTTATAAAAAGGCCGTGGAGATGTTGGAACTGGTTGGGATGCCTGCTCCGGAAAAACGGATGAGCAGTTATCCGCATCAGTTGTCGGGGGGGATGAAGCAACGGGTGGTCATTGCGATGGCGCTGATCAACAGCCCCAAGTTGCTGATTGCCGATGAACCGACCACTGCTCTGGATGTTACAATTCAGGCACAGATTCTGTTTTTGATGAAAAAGCTGACCAAAGAATTTGGTTCTTCGCTGATTTTGATCACCCACGATATTGCTGTTGTTGCGCAGATGTGTGACAAAATTGCGGTGATGTATGCTGGGCGGATTGTTGAATATGGCAGCAACCGGGATGTGCTTTATAACCCCAAGCACCCCTACACCAAGGGGCTGATTCAATGCCTCCCCAAATTGAATGAAGAAAAGGATCGTCTTTACCAGATCCCCGGAGTGATGCCCTCATTGTTGGATCTGCCTGAGGGGTGTTACTTCAGTGATCGTTGCCCCTATGCCGATGCCGAATGTAAGGTTTATCCGGAAACAATAACCCTGGAGGGCCGGTTAGTCTCATGTCACAAAGTCAATCAAATATCCTGAAGATAGAGAATGTCGAGAAGATTTTTGAGATTAAAGTTTCGTCTTTTAAATCAAAGCATCTCTACGCTCTGAATAAAATTACCCTGGAGGTTGAACGGGGAAAAACAATCTCGGTGGTCGGGGAGAGCGGCTGTGGAAAAACCACCTTAGGCAAAGTAGTTTCAGGTCTCTATCAGGCAGAAAAAGGGACGATTATTTTTCATGATCAGGATATTGCCCACAAAAAACCACAACAACGTGGATTATTGCAAAAAGATATTCAGATGATTTTTCAGGATCCTTATTCATCATTAAATCCGCGAAAAAAGGTCAGGGATATTCTGGAACAACCGCTGAAAATCCATACCAGCATGAATAAAGAGGAGCGGCGGCAGGCGATAGAAAAAACCTGTGCCGATGTCGGGATTGATCTGGGGTATCTGAGCCGCTACCCCCACCAGTTTTCCGGAGGACAGCGACAACGGATCGCGATTGCCCGGGCGATCATTTTAAATCCGGAACTGGTGATTGCCGATGAGCCAATCTCAGCCCTGGACGTTTCGATTCAGGCCCAGGTTCTGAATTTGCTGATGGATCTGCAGGAGAAACTGAATCTGACCTATCTGTTTATCACTCACGATATCAGTGTGGTGAAACATCTCAGTGATTATGTGGCGGTGATGTATCTTGGTGAAATCGTTGAGTATGGCACCAAGGAGCAGATCTTCAAAAATCCACAACACCCCTATACGAAAATGCTTTTTTTAGCTGTCCCGGATATTGACAACCCGGTTTTGAGTGAGAAAGTCCTGGAAACCGGAGAAATTCCCAGTCCGATTGATCTTCCCTATGGCTGTTATTTTGCGGGAAGATGCCCGCTGAAAGACAGTGATTGTGAAAAAGCCCACCCGCCATTGCTGGATAAGGGGGATCAGTATAAGGTGCGGTGTATCAAGGTATAATCTCTTTTCTGCTGGAATCTACATGAGCGATATTCTCAATCATCGCCTTATCAGCGAACGCTATTTCTTTCCCCGGAAAGGGGATTTCAACGATCCGTTCTGGGTCGATTGTGGTGATGCCCGGTTGGCATGCAGTTATCACGAAATCGATCCTGCGGCCAGGACACTGATCCATTTTCACGGTAACGGTGAGATCGTTGACGACTGGCAGGGTGATTTTGTCCGATTAATCCAGCAGCTGGGCTGCAATGTCTTTCTTGCTGAACTGCGCGGTTATGGTCAGTCGAGTGGCGAACCGCAGTTGGGGAAGATGCTTGACGATGTCATCCCGACGGTTCAGGCACTGCAGCGTCCGGCAAATGAACTGATCTTTTTTGGGCGCAGTGTCGGATCTATTTTTGCGATTGAGGCTGCCGCTCAGTTTCCTGATGCTGCCGGTTTAATTCTTGAAAGTGGTGTTGCTGATGTGATGGAGCGCCTTTTATTGCGCGTTTCACCAACTGAAATGGGGGTCAGTGTTGCAGATTTTGAATCAGCTGTTGCCCAAAGACTAAATCACCAAAGGAAGATGAGGGCCTATTCGGGGCCCGTTCTGGTGATGCATACACAGAATGACGGGCTGGTTGACGTGAGCCACGGTGAGCGTCTTTACCAATGGGCTACGGGGAGGAAAAAACTGAAAATATTCCCGCACGGCAACCATAACGACATTATGTTTGTCAACGCACGGGAATATTTTTCTTTACTGGCGGAGTTTATCGGTTCTTTGTAGCGTTTATCACCTGCGTTGAATGCTCAGGAGAACGACGTAATAATTTTCAGTAACTGCCGGCAGGTGACCTGCCCAATCAGCTTGCCGTGTTCAATCACAGGACGCCGCCGCTGTCCCTGATGCAGCATTGATGTCATGACATCAAAGAGTTGAGCGTCGGGTGAGACCGTTGTCACTTCCTTGGTCATCACATCGGCGGCGCTTAATGATGGCGCGTTCTGACCATCGTGATAGATGCTGTCAGACATGACCCGCAGACAGTCAAGCTCGGAAATCATCCCCAGCAGGTTTTTGGCTTTATCAACAACCAGAACACCGGATAATTTATTTTTTAAAGTTATTTTAGCAACTTCGGCAATATTCGTCTCAGGCAGAACTGTCACCGGGTTGGGGTTCATGTAGTCTTTAATCAGAAATGGTTTCGTCATTGGCTCCTCCATAATGGAATTGATTACTAGATGAGTTATTCATTATATCGTTGAAATTCCGATAATTCAATCGACTTCTTTAAAAACGCTCTATTTGCGGGGAAATCTCTCTGTTATCAGAATGTTATGACCTGATAACCGTCTTTGATGAAATTTGAAATGTGGTCACCAACATAGATAACCCTGGCCCCTTTTTCTCTGAGTTGACTGGTGATCTCAAGGTCGTCGGCAACAAACTTACAGTAGGCGGTGTTGTTATTCTGCAGAAGTTCAAAGGTTTCCGGGTGATCCAGCATCAGTTGTTCACTCTGGCCGAAAACGACAAACTGAACATCATCAACCCAGTTGTGCTTTCTGGCATTGACCCCGTATAGAATGCCCGGTTTCAGCTTTTCCATATCCCCCGATGCCAGCCAGATAAGGATTTTTGTCATCATTCAGGACTCCTGTGAGCAAGGCAGTGTAGATCACGCCATTGTGACCAGTTGTGACCATTGCTCTGTCTGGGTCAGGATTTTTTTAACGCGATTCTGCCACTCCTCGGCGAAAAATGCTTTGTCCTCCGCAGTTAAGGTGCCCTGACTTGCCTTTTGCATCAGCGGCTTCATCTGCGGGTGAAACGGGATTGCCGATGGATCGTACGACAGCGTTACCGACTGGTGATTATCGAGCCGGGTCAGGCGAACCTCTCCCGAAAGATTACAGCCGAAAAAAAGGCGATTGTTGCGGGCATAGGCGGGACCAAGGCCCTTAAATCCCCCTTCGTTGGCCGCACCGGTAATCAGGCTGAGGCATTGGGCAATGACTCCAGTGACGCCTTCGTCGAGGGCGCCGGCCATCTCTATCTTTATATTCCCCCGGACGGGGATATCGTCCCCGTAAAGTTTTTTCAGGCCGAGATCACACACGATCCATGCTCCGGCAACGGTGGGGCAAGAGTGACCGGCAAGTTTGACCATGTCGATATAGTTGTACGTTATCTTCCCATCAGAAAAGGCTCCCAGCAACTGTGAAAGAGGGTCAAGCATGGTGATTGGTGATATTTTATCGAAGAAAACCGGATGGTTCATGATACTGTCCTTTGTGGTTTGTGTGTGCTGCGGTCATGACAGACTGGTCAGATCTTTTTTGATCAGAGTGAGAAACAGCGCTGCAGAAAGTCCCGCAGAGCTGAATATCATACACATTACCATGATCTGGTATCGGGCAGCAATGAGGGGGGAAATTCCGGAAAGGATCTGCCCGGTCATCATTCCGGGGAGAGAGACGAGACCAACAGCAAACAGTGAGTTGGTGATCGGGATGAGAGATGCCTGGAGTGCGATACTCCGGGCTTTATTGTAGGGAACATTACGCTTGATTTCAGTTTCAAGGCGTTCACCCGCCAGGCTGATACTGTTCATTGAGTTGGCAAAAATCATCCCGCCCAGCGGGATCAGATAGCTTGGCAGATACCACGGAGTCAGGTTGAGGACCGCCTGTGACATGAGGATGAGAATTGTCCCTCCCCCTAGTACGATGGAAATGAGCGACGTCATATAAAGTGTTTTACGCGGAACCGAAATGGTGCGTAGCGCAATCCAACTGGCAGAAAAAAGCATGATTGCAAGAACCGCAACCACGACCAGACCGCTCTCACTTTTAAAAATATAGGTGAGAAAATAACCGATCAGCAGTAACTGGATTAACATCCGGCAGACAGCGTAGGCAGAACTTTTAAATCCAAGCTGCCATCTGGCAATGATGACAATGACAACAACAACCGGAATAAAGGCGATCGCCAGATTGAGCAGCGGGATTGTTGCGACTGATCCGCTCATGGTTCCTCACATTATTGTGTCAGATGTTGAAACCCGCCAGCAAGGTCGGCACAGAGATCTTCAGGATCTTCAAGTCCAATATTCAGGCGGATAATTGTGCGACCGGCGTAACGTGATGGTTGAGTCCGACTGTATTTTGATGCGGTTATCAGACTTTTGAATCCTCCCCAGCTGTAACCGATCCCAAAGAGTTGCAGAGCGTCGATGAATTTAGCCAGTATCTCGTCCGGATACTCGTTTTTGAGGATCAAAGCAAACAGACCCGACGATCCGCTGAAGTCTCTCTTCCACACGTGGTGTTCCGGATGGCTTGGCAGTGCCGGATGGATCACCCGATCGACCAATGGGTGGTTATCGAGCCAGCCAGCGACTTCAAGGGCCGATTTTTCGTGCTGTTTCAAGCGTAATGGCAGTGTTTTCAAGCCGCGCAATGCCGTGTAGCAGTCCTCCTCCGAGGTGTAGGTTTCTGTCACCCGGTAGTAGTTCTGCAGCATATCAGCATATTCGGCTGCTGTTGTGACCGTCCCGAGTAAAATATCGGAATGCCCCGAGATATATTTGGTGACCGATTGAATCGAGATATCGATTCCCAGTGCAAAGGGGTCCAGATACAACGGCGTTGCCCAGGTATTATCGAGAACCGTTACTATGCCCCGTTGTTTTGCCAGGGCTGTAATCGCAGGGATATCCTGGATCTCAAAGGTATTTGAACCCGGTGATTCGAGGAAGATGACCCTGGTGTTGTCGCGCAGGGACGGTTCAATCTCCTGACCCGCTGCAGGTGGGATATAGGTTGTTACTATGTTGTAGCGACTGAGAATTTCATTGCAGAAGCGTGCTGTCGGACCGTAAACGTTGTCGCAGACCAGAATATGATCTCCGGCCTGTGCCAAGGCCAGCAGCGTGTTGGTGATGGCACTGATGCCCGACGGAAAGGCTCGTGTCAGAGCACCTCCTTCGAGTTTGCAGATCGCCTCCTCAAAAAGTCTCTGTGTCGGAAGCCGATCTGTCCCATAGGATATCCCCTCGTATTTTCCGGCATTAGCAAGGGTCAGGTCTTTAAAATTATCAAATAAAACTGTCGATCCCCGGTAGGTCGGAGGATTGATTGTTTCAATGTGCTGAGCTGTTTTCTGTTGTCGTGCAAGGGGAAAATTGATCAGCCGGGTTGTCTGTTTCATCGATTGACCTTTTCATGGGGAGAGCTGTCCTGATGCCCTTCCGGATGGGTAAATGATAGCCCGAATAACTTGAAGAAGTTCTCTATCAACCGATAGGTAATTCCCCACAGTGGCCGCTCGCTCCACTCGTCCAGCTTGATGACCGGGTGCTGACGATGACGGCCGCGGTAAAAAAATGTCAATTGCTGGTTTCGCTGTGGTTCAAGCAGAGTGACAACGGGGATCCAGAACAGTGATACAACTTCACCGTTCAGTGTAAACTCAGTATCCGGATCAATCTGGTAGATAAAGCATGAGACGTGGATCGACAGGTATGCTCCTGTGAGGCTGTCACTTTGACCAAGGTAGTTGGCCTCCTCAAGTTTCAGTCCAATCTCTTCCCACGTCTCCCGTTCAGCAGCTGCACGGGGAGAAGGGTCGGTCGCTTCAATCTGTCCCCCGGGAAAACCGAGATCTCCTGACCAGGGATCTTTATCGTGTTCAGCCCGTTTGATCAGTAGAATTTCTGTCGTCCCGTTGTTGTCGCGCAGCAGCATGGCAACAGCGGCCCGGCGCTCTACACTGCTGTCGAGTTCCGGGGGCTGATAATCTGCCAGATGTTTTCTGACCTGTTCAAGTGTGAGCATTGTTCCGGTTTACCTCAGGCGCGTGAGACAAAGCGGCATTCACGGGTATCGACTTTTACTTTTTCGCCCGCTTCAAGATATCCCGGAACCTGAATTGGAATGCCGGTTTCGAGAATCGCCTCCTTGGTCTGAGCTGTTGCTGTCGCATTCTTGATGGCAGGAGCCGTTTCGGTGACGATCAGCTCGACAACCTGTGGAACTTCAAGAGTCACAACCTGATCGTTAAAAATCCCGAGGGTGACATCACCACCTTCAAGGAGAAATCCTTTGACGTCGTCATAAAGATCGCCACTGAGTTCGTACTGCTCGTAATTCTCCTGATCCATAAAGACGCCTGCATCGCCGGTTGCGTAAAGAAACTGACCCTTACGCCGGACAAAATCGGCTTCATCAAGCTTGTCGCTTGATTTGAATGAATTATTCAAAACCTGACCCGTCAGAAGGTTGCGATACTTGGTTTTCACCAGGGTATTTCCACCTCTGGCCGTTGGAGATTGAAAGCTGACATCAATGACGGCGCAGGGGACAGAATCGAGTTGAAAAACGACGCCGCGGCGCAGATCGTTGGCATTTATCATAACAATTGACTCCTTATAAACAGCAAAATCTCTTCTGACTATGATGACCAGAAATTATCATGTTTCTTTGTCACGAGTGGGCGGGGATTGTGAAGGTGCTCCGGGAGGTTGGCTTTGAGGCCGCACTTTCCACAGACAACGGTGGGATCGGTCGAGCGCCGATCGATCTCTTCCATGAACCCTTTTGCCCGCAGCTCACACATTTTTAATTGCTCAGAGTTTTCAGCCATTAACTGCCCCTTTTCCTCTGCCCGAGCATAGTTGAATGGTGACATCAGTCAAGTAGAAACAGCAGGAAATGGCGATTTTGATGAGGAACAGCGGGAATGAAACGGATCAGTGTTTTGGTCTGCTATGTGGTCGGGCTTTACGAAAAACACCATCTTTACCCCGGACATAGGGGGCGGAGTTTTTCTCCATGGCGAGATTGTAGTGAAAGTTGAATGCCGGCTTTTCAGGTCGCGGAGGGCGAGAGACAACCCGCCGGGCCGGCTGGGGTGCTGTGGCAGAATCTGCCGGGCCAAACATGGCATCAAGCAATGACTTGACAAAGTGGTTGAATTTTTGTTGCGGATCGCCGGCCCTCTTTTTTGGTCTGGTCGCTGCCGGTTGCGGCGGATGATTTTCCTGCCGGGCCAGTTTTTGATCGTAACTTTTCCGGAGTGCCGGGTCAGAGAGAACCCGGTAGGCGTGGTTGACCTGCCGGAACAGTTCGGCAGCTGTTTCGGAGCCTTTATTCCGGTCGGGGTGAAAACGTTTCGCCAGACTGCGATAGGCCGATTTGATTTTCTGCTGCCCCGAATCGGGAGGGACTCCGAGCAATCGATAATAGTTGAGCGCCATGAATATGGGTTCCTTTGGTTTCGTTCCGTCCATGGAGCGAGCAACAGGCTATGGTTACAGATCATAACTATAGCCATAGCTTATCGACTGTCTGGCAGGTAAAATTTAGCCGGTTGTTGAAAAAAAGCGAGAGTTCTGTCTCCGAAGATGCATATCGAAATACATCTCCGGAGAACTAAATCAGCTATGCTGGAAGTTGATTTCAACATCCTGTCGCTCACCGGGAGCAATCTGCCACAGGGAGCGAACCGGAAAATTGAACATCCGGGCAACGATGACATCGGGAAACTGGTCGAGCCTGGTGTTGTAGATTGTCACCGAAGCGTTGTAGAGTTCACGCCGGTCGGCAATCTGGTCTTCAATTTCTGAAATCCGGTTGCTTAACTGTCTGAAACCGGCATCCGCCTTGAGATCGGGGTACCGCTCAACGACCATAAACAGTGATTTCAATGTATCACTTAAGGCACTCTGTGCCTGCAGTTTCTGGTCTTCGGTCTGCGCCGCGTTAACCATGGAGCGGGCTTTGACAACGGCCTCAAGGGTTTTCTGCTCGTGCTGCATATAGCCTTCGCAAACCTTGATCAGTTTTGGCAGTTCGTCGTAGCGCTGTTTGAGGAGGACATCGATATTACTCCAGTCCTGATTGATATTATTTTTCAGCGCAACAAAGCCGTTGTAAATAATGACGAAAAAAATGACGATTCCAAGCAGAATCAGCAAGACAATTCCCAGAGTTATCCAGCCAGCCATAAGTGTCTCTCCTTTGTCGTGTCCACCCCGTTGTGGGGACGTTTCGCGGTTTAGTTCAAATAATTCAGCAGTAGATAAATAGCGCCGCCGGTCGCGATTGCTGCGGCAATAAACAGAGGAATAGCGTAATACATGTAGCGCGCCGTCAGGTTCTCCTCTGAGTGGGTTTCACTGATAATCAGCGGCCGTCCTTTTTTTTTGCCGATGACAATATGTTCTTCATGCTTCCTGCGTTCCTGTCTGTTTCGCAGTGAGTCTTTCAGAACTTTCTCTTCGACGGCAGCCCGGGCAGCATCCCATTCATCCTCATCGATCTTGCCGTCACCATTCAGGTCAAATTGTTGCAGATTCTGCGGGTTGTGTTTCAGTTCACGCAGCGCCTCAATTTTCTGTTCGGCCAGCGTTGGACCCTCGCGACGTTTGATGGCTGCAAAACCGAGGACGTAGAGAAGGGTCCCATCAATAATCACCTCTTCAACCCACTTCTCATCGGTCTCATTCACGACCTTCATCAATCCGACCTGTCCGGGTGACCCTTCCTGTTTGCTCCCGGCGCTGACACGACATCCCGCAGGGTTGACCTCAACCCGACCGGTTTCATCCTCAATGTAAAAGGGGACGTTATTGCTGCTGCTGACACCGGTCACCCGCCATTGATAATCTTTTTCCCGGCGCCGGTATTTTGTTAATCGATAAAAGACGCAGGGGGTGTGTGTCATCGGCGAGAGGAGGGCGTATTTGCGGACCGCTGCCCCTTTCACTTCAACCATGCCCATGGCGACTGAACGGATTTTACTGGTTGGGGTATTTTCGATCTGCCGTTTCATGCGTAGAAAATAAAAAGCGTACCAGAATGTTATGGTTGCGATCAACGCAGGAATGGCTCCCGAAGCGAAGGCATGATAGGCAAATTTATCGAGCAGATCGCTGTCGTTGATATTCAGCAGAATCATGGCGATTGTTGCCGCAACCGCTCCCGCACTGCCAAACCAGAAGGTTGGACTGGACCAGCCGATCCCCGATTTTGCCGGTGGCGGGGCGGGAAGGCCGGTTTCGGCTATCTCGGGGTCATTTTTTGCCGGGACGGGTTCATCGGCAGCAGCAATTTCTTTATCGATTTCATGGCTGACGGGAAGAATATCCTCGGCAGCTTCTGTTGCGGCAATTGCCGGATTCTGCATAAGGATTGCGGCAGTCACGGCTTTAACGGCGTCCGGATCTGGTTCAACGCAAGGTTTGTCTCTGTCGGCCTTCAGCACATCGGCCATCAACCAGCCATAGCGGGCCAGAGAGATCAGGTTTTGACGGTGTGTTTCGGGATTGTCGGGATCGTCACGGCGCAGGGTACAGCCGGGCAGGTTAACCAATCCGAAATCGGTATGAAGTTTAAATGTTCCGGCATATTCCTCAGCCAGCCTGAGAATCTGTTGCAAGTTCTGCCTGCTGCTGAGCGAGGCCCGCTCTCCGAGCCCCTTTGGATCGAATTTTCCCGGAAAAATCCTGACAGCCCCCTTAACCTCGATATTGTCAGTGAGGTGATAAAGGTCGAGAACCGGACTCCCCTGTAAAATAATCTTGTGGATTTTGCCGTCGTGGAGGTGACGGATGTCATCTTTACCGCGGTAGGCGTGACTCGAAAGGAGCTGGGTCACGCTCTTGTCGGCAAGAATTCCGCTGGTTTCGGCAAATATCGCCAGGATCACCGCCCCTTTGGGAAAAATGACCTCCCCTTTTTGACAACCGAAGGTGATGCGGTCTGAACTGATTGTCAGGTTGCGGACTTTAGCGGGGACGAATCCCGGTTTTGTCGGTTGGATAACCCAGTGGTTGATGCCGACCTGCTGAAGATAGGCGGCAACCGGTTCCAGAGTTTTCAGCTCTCCTTTGGTGAGCAGGGAGAATCCCCGCCCGGTCAGACGTTGACGACAGAGATAGATGTCGAGCCCGAACTTTTGAGCAAGCTCTTTAAGGATCTCCGAAAAATTTTCCGGGGGGTGCAGCTGCTGCTCAACAATCAGATAGTTGACCTGGGACATGGGAGCCTGCAATTAAATGATGAATGATAGAATATGTTAATTTATATGATTTAAGAATATTGATCAAGTGAGAAAAGATGCGTCGGTCAGCGGGTGACTTTCTGCCGCAGTTCTTTGATTTTGCCCCGCATTTTTTTTGTGTCAACCCGCTTCGCCCGGGCACTTTTGCTCGGCCGGGTTCTCTTGCGGGGTTTCGGGACTGTTGTTGCCAGGAGCAGGAGTGATTTGAGACTCTGCAGAGCGTGGAGCCGGTTTTGTTCCTGACTCCGGGTTTGTTGCGATTTTATGATGATAACACCCTCTTTGCTGATACGATTATCCTGCATATTCAGGAGTCGGGTTTTTAATTCATCAGGGAGAGAAGAGTGGTGTATCGAGAAACGCAGATGGATTCCAGTCGCAACTTTGTTGACATTCTGTCCTCCTGCCCCTTGAGAACGGACGGCTGTAAGCTCTATTTCGCTGGGGGGAATCGTGATTGTATCGGTTATGCGAAGGTGATCCATGTCGCGTTTTCCTAAGGGAGTTCTCGTCGTTTCAGACTTTGTGACAGAATTTCGAAGGCCAGATCGAGATGCGTCTCCGGATCAAGCGCCGGCCCCAGCAGGTTGACCAGCCCGACCCGTTTGAGCAGCCGCTCATCGTAGCAGGCGTGGGGGGCCAGCCGGCGTAGTTCGTTTTGCAGATAGGTAAAATTGAGTTCGCGGGTGGGATTGCAATTCTCACCGAGTCCGGTGTAATTCAATCTGCCCCGATTAAAAATTACAATTTCCTGTTTGTCGGAGTAGAGCCACAGTGTTTTTTCCCGGTCCGAATGTGTGGTGACCGCTGTTTTTTTGACTTTCTTTGTCATGGGGATTCCACCGGCAAGTAACGTTTTTCCCATGCTGAATTTGCGGCTGGACGTTGTTTTCATTGTCTCAACCTGTCCGTCGCTGCAGGTGGCGGCAAGAAGCAGGTCGATTTTTGCGTAATCGATCTCAAGGTGTTCTCCCTCTGCCGACTCAAGCTGCAGCATCTCTGGATCCAGCCTGAATCGATTGACCTGAAAAAGCCGCTGTTCATCACGCACGGCAACAGTATCAATGACGAGCGTTTTGATACCATTGTCAGTGAGCTGAGCAGCACTTGTTTCAGCCTGCTGTCGGTCAGAAAAATTTGCAATGGTGACAGGGGCACCGCCGGTGATTTTCTGCCGTGCTTCAAAGACCAGAATCCCCAGGGTCGTGGCAACAATTTGTGCAACTTCGGTAAGGTCTTTCTGCCAGTCTCGCGCTATAACAAGGTACATGGTATCGGCTCCATATATGCAGTTGAGAGCTTTATTGATGAAGAGAGTCAATGGCCTGTGGACGGTAAACAACCAATCCTTTTTTTCCTGCCAGATAGGGGAGGAGTTTTACATCTCTGACCCGTTTTCGCAGCCATTTCGATGAGGCATGACGAAGAAAAGCGGTCTCTCCTTTTTTGATTACGATGCCTGTATGGGAGACATCAAGCCCCGGATTTGAACTGTAAATTCCGATATAATCGCCTGTGTGCAGCCGGGACACAATTGTCTTGTCAACCGCTCCTCCGGGGATAAAAGCGACAACCTGCTTTTTTACCGGATATCCTGGTAAAAACAGGGTTCCTTCAGTATTCTGATTCAGGTGCTTGATGATCCAGCGTGTCCTCTTGCCGCCGATTTTTGC
>CAZQFI010000145.1:0-2868 GCA_964592545.1 uncultured Geobacteraceae bacterium | reverse complement strand
AATCTCAAACCTGCGTGATATTATGAATAATCTCCATCCGCAGACCCTCGACATTCTTGGTCTTGGGGCGGCTCTGGAAGCGCATCTCGAGGAGCATTGCTATTCCGATGAGCTTCCGGAGTACCACCTCTATATTGACCCGGAAGTCAGCCAATTGAACCTCGGTCGGCTGAAGCAACTGACCCTCTATCGGATTGCCATTGAAGCGGTTCAGAATGTCATCAAACATGCAGATGCCAGCCGCTACGAAGTGAGTCTTGAAATTCGCGAAAATGATCTGATCCTCTCCGTTGAAGACAACGGGAAGGGTCTCTCCGATGAAAACAGCGGCAATGTCGGTCGCGGATTGAATAATATCCGGGAACGTGCCAAAGCCATCGCCGCTGAAGTCAGCTGGAAGCCATCCCGCTTTTCGACCGGGACCCGCTTTGAGCTCACCCTTCCCTGCCAGAGCTAGACAGGAGAACAAACCATGCAACCACTCGATATCCTGATTGCTGAAGACAATCCCAAAGATTTTGAATTTCTCAAGCAGCTGCTTGAAGAGTGGGAGGAACCGGTCAATATTATCCGGGCAACAAATGGTGCCGCCGCTCTGGAACTCGGTCTGACGCGCAGTAACCCCCTGATTATCAGCGATATTCAGATGCCGGAAATGAACGGAATCGATTTTGCCAAGCAACTTTGGGAACATCAGCCCGAAGCACGAATCGTCTTCTGGAGCCAGTTTAAGGATGAGATGTACGTCCGGGCACTGGTTAAAATAGTCCCCCCCGAAACTGTTTACGGTTACATCCTGAAATCGAGTCCGAAAGAACGGATTGTCTCGGCAATCAGAACGGTTCTCCTTGACGAACAATGCTGGATTGCCCCCGAAGTCAGAAAAGTCCAGGGGCGGGCAGGACACAGCTTAACCGCACTTTCCGATATCGAATACGAAGCACTTCTCGATATTTCACTGGGGCTGACAGACAACCTGATCGCCCAACGCCGCTATCTTTCACGGCGCGGGGTCCAGAGCCGCCTGAACTCTCTCTACAACAAACTGGGGATCGATCAGGAGCAGTTTCACAGCGAAAAAGTCGGCGATTCATTCAACTTGCGAAACCGGGCAGTTGCCGTATCCATTGCGCGAGGACTCATCAATGCCTTTGAGATGGAAAGTGAAGAGAAGGAATTTCAGGCATGGTTCAAGCGCTTTCGGCGAACTCATAAGCCAAAGGAATAATTGGTGATTTATTGACCTGCCTGAGTGGGTCAATCGATCAGTTGATCCCCCGTCTTGGCTTGTTTTGCCTGGCACAATGTGGTAAAAGGTCTTACCAAAAAAATTGGAGACTATTATGACCACAGTATTCAAACCTATCCGCCCCAAAAAACTCTCCGAAGAGATTGTTGAACAGATAAAAGAATTGATTTCCCGGGGTGATCTTGGCCCCGGTCAGCGGATTCCATCGGAACGGGAACTGGCGACATTCCTCGGTGTCAGTCGCCCCTCTGTCAGAGAAGCGATCATGGTTCTCGAAGCGATGGGCTTTCTCGAGTCACGCCAGGGCGGGGGAACCTTCGTCCGCTCTCTTGCCGATGTCACCATGGCGGACCCATTGGCCAATATGGTCGAACGGCGCGATCCCCGGATGCTCCACGCGCTGGCAGAGGTGCGGCTGGGACTCGAAACGTGGTCGGCCTATCTGGCAGCAAAACGGGCCGAAAAGCCCGAGCTGGATCGGCTGCGTGAGCTCTACACCGTCATGGAAGAGCAGGCAAAAAATGGCGGCTGGGATCCCGAAATCGACTTTCAATTCCACCTGACCATCACAGCGGCCAGCCACAACACCCTGCAGGTTCATATCCTCAATACCGTCCAGAGATTGTTCCAGACAACCATCATGGTGGCGCTGGGAGAGTTCTACAGTAAAGAGGGCTATATCGATCTGTTACTCAATCACCATCGCGAAATCCTCGAAGCGATTGAAGCCCGTGACCCTGAACGGGCCCGCGACTGGATGCAGCAGCACTTAACCCTGGTTGAAGAGAAATTGGCCCTTTTCCTGCAGAAAGAACGTCCCGAAACCGTGTGAGCTGGCCTTCTCCCGTTTAGACACTTCCTTTTCACAGGGACATTGAGCACCTATGGAAAAACTTTATCAGAAAACCCTGAAAAAATGGGGCGAGGATGCCCAGTACGACCAGGCGGTTGAGGAGTGTGCCGAGCTGATTGCAGCGTTGAAACACTATCGGCGGGGCAAAATTGATCAGCAGGCGGTCATTGATGAACTGGCAGATGTTACTCTGATGATCGGGCAACTGACATGGATGTTCGGGCCCCGGGACGTTGAGGAAGCGATACAGAAAAAGCGGAAGAAACTCGATCAATTGCTTCAGGAGAGCTGATCGGAGGCAACCGCTTTTCCAGGAGGGACCCATGGACAATAATGGACAGATCAGCAATTTTCTCGATTTCCTGGCACCACAGATCGGGCAGGAAATCCATGTCGGTCCGTGGCTGGAAATTGACCAGCAGCGCATCGATCAGTTTGCGGAAGTGACCGGGGATCTGCAATGGATCCACATTGATCCGGAGCGGGCAAAAAGGGAATCGCCCTATGGAACAACTGTTGCCCATGGTTACCTGACATTGTCGCTGCTTCCACACCTCACCGAGAGCAACCATCCCGATTTCTTTCAGAAGAATTATCCGGGGATGAAGTACCGGGTCAATTACGGTCTGAATCGCGTCCGTTTTCCGGCTCCCGTCAAAGCAGGTGCGCAGATTCGCGCCAGGACCACAATCCAGTCAGCGGAAGAAGTTAAAAACGGGGTACAGATCTGCTATCTGATCACCGTGGAGATCAGGGGGGAGGAAAA
>CAZQFI010000144.1:0-4052 GCA_964592545.1 uncultured Geobacteraceae bacterium | reverse complement strand
CAGCTCATTTTGCCTTCTTTAATTGGGTGATGAGACGGGAAGTTGGTTTTTGCCATCATTTCCTGGTGGCAGGAGAAACACAAATCAGGATCTTCTTGTTTGAGGTTGGCTTTAAGAGGTTCTTCAGCGTGCATGGTGTGGCAGTCAGTACAGCTGAGATCAGCAAGGGCGTGCTCGCTGTGAGTCCAGTCCATCAGCTTGCCGTCGGAGTGGCATTTTGAACAGATGCCCCCGATCTCTTCGGCATTAAGCTCGGATAGGACCAGGATGAACTCGGTGTCGCCTTCTCCATCAACGTGCAGGCTGCCGGGACCGTGGCAGGATTCGCAGCCTTTTTCAGCGCCCATCATTTCAAAATCAGCCAGGCGCGCATGGATGTTACGGCTGAAGCTTTCTGCCATGTCGTCATGGCATTCGAGACAGGTATCCTGCCCCACATAGGTGGCACCATCAATCGTCGGCGTGGATAGCATCTTCTCTCTGATGGCTCCCGTGGCACACGCGGCCAGGAACACAACCAGAAGAAGGACGCTTACCAGTCTGCCGGTTTTGGTGCCGGATGACTTGAATAACATGTTACCTCCTTTTTGTTCTCAGAATGAGAGTTGAGCGGTACCTTCTTGAGCTCGTTCAAAAACTTATCCCCGTGTCGACTCTAATACCCTCCTTTCTTATGGGGATATATTCAACTTGTTGAATATATAGTATTTTTTACACTGCATAGTACACCGCGGGAGAAATCTATTGAAGATAATCATTTTAATAGGTATATTAGCGGAAATAATTGGGTAAGTTCCCAATATTTTAATGTTTATATGTATGTCGCTATATTAACGTAAGTAATGGGACAATCCCCAAATATACAAATAATTATATGGATATTCGTTATTTAAAAACCCTGGTCACAGTGGTCGAAACCGGAAGCTTTTCCAAGGCTGCCCGTTCCTTGCATTTGACCCAGTCTGCCGTATCACAACGGATCAAATTCCTCGAAGAATCTTTTGGTCACACGTTGTTTGATCGTTCCGCATCGACTTTGCTGCTGACCGGAGCGGGTGAGCTGGTTCTGGAGAGTGCTCAGCGAATCCTCGGGATAGAGGAATCGTTACGGGGGAAGTTGAAGCGGATCAAGGAACGACCACGGGTTTCTCTTTGCTGTACCCCGACCTTTGGAACAGTTTACCTGCCGGGAGTTCTCAATCGCTTTATGTTGGAAAGTGGTGCTCCGGTCGATTTGAAATTTCTTCTCTACAGCCCCGATCAGGCTCTTGAGGGGATTTTGAACAAAGAATTTGACATCGCCATTGTCGAACATTGTCCCGATGCCGATCTAAGTATTTTTCAGACCTATTCGTTACCACAGGATGAGATGGTTTTTGTCAGCGCCCCTGAGCTTGATTTGCCCGAGTCCGAAATCGACATAGACATGTTGCTGAAATTCTGCCTGTTTGCCCGTAAAGAGGGGTGCAGTTCACGTGACCTGGTGACCCGGGGGTTGAAGGAGCAGGGGAAGAGTCTGGCCGATTTTGCCGGAGTGGTGACCTCTGATGACCTGCGTTTGACCTGCCAGACTGTTTTATCGGGAGGTGGGATCTCTTTTATGTCAAAGAGTCTGGTTTGTGAGTATCTGGAGACGGGGCAGATGGTCGGGCACCATGTGAAGGGATTTCCCCATACCCGCTGCCGGACGGTCATTATTGAAAAGGGGCGGGAGAACGATCAGCTGCTCCACGATTTTGCCCGGTGTATTTTTAAAGTGATGGATGTTCCGTCACCGTTCTGAAAATTATTTATCGCCCGAAAAATCTATCTTACCAACTGCACGACTGTCTCAATGTGGGAGGTCTGCGGGAACATATCGACCGGTTGCAGTTGTTTGACCCGGTACCCACCGTTGGTCAGAATCTTTAGATCACGCGCCAGGGTGTCGGGATCACATGAGACATAAATGATCTGTCGGGGCCGCAGCTGACAGAGCGCCTGCAATAAGTCCTCAGAACACCCTTTGCGCGGCGGGTTAACCGTCACCAAAGCGATATTCTTCTCACCACAACGTTTCTGTAATTCTTCACTGGCATCCCCGGCAGTAAAGCGACAGTTGTGCAGCTCGTTCAGTCGGGCATTTTCTCCGGCATTGCGAACGGCCTCATCGACAGACTCAATCCCTTCGACCTGTCCGGCATCTTTTGCCAGATGGAGGGCAATGCCGCCAATCCCGCAAAACAGATCGATTGCTTTATCGTTCCTGCCGAGTTGTGCCCATTGGCGTACCAGCGAATATATTCTGGCCGCCTGGAGGGTATTGATTTGGAAAAACGCTTCGGGGGCGATCCGCAAACGGATATCGCCAATCCGCTCGATCAGATCGGGCAGCCCCTGCAGTTTCCAGGTCTGATCACCAAGGATGACGTTGCCGGTTGAGCTGTTGATGTTCTGGTGAACACCAATCACCTCGGGGACTTTACGCATCAACCATTTTGCCAGTTTGGGGAGCTGTTGCAGGTCGCGGAAATTACAGACAAAAGTCACCAGTGCTTTGCCACTGGTCGGGCTGACGCGAACCAGCAGGTAGCGCAACAGACCGCGCTGGTGACGGGGGTTGTAAACCGAAATCCGCTGTCGCTGTACTTCGTCACGAACGACGGCGGCAATTCTGTTAATCAATGGATGGTGAACCGGGCATTCGGGGGAATCGATCACGTCGTGGCTGCCACGCTGGTAGAGACCGATAAGAACCTTTTCCCGTTTGCGCGCAAAAGCGAGTTTGGCACTGGCGCGGTAACCGAACGGCGATTCCGAGGGGAGAACGGCCGGAATCTGGATGTCATCGAGCAGTCCGTGCTGGTGAAGTGCTTCGGCAACCCGTTGTTGTTTAAACAGTAATTGCTCCGGATATTTCATCCCGATCAGCGGGCAACCGAGACACTCTTTTTCAAGTTTACAGGCAATGTTGGTCGTCCGTTGCGGGGCGTTGCGTAACACCCGGCGCAGTTTTGTGAAAACATGAGTTCGGCCGACGTGTTCAACTTCGGCAACAACAGTCTCCCCGGGGAATGCCCCCTGGACAACAGCGATCCGGTTTTCGTAGGGGGCGAGCCCAATCCCGTCTTTATCGAGGCTATCGACAGTAATTTTGATGGTTTCAACTTTTGGGTGGCTGGTTGCCGATTTCTTTTTTGTCTGCTTTTTCATTGGTGACTTTCTGTGATTCATGGGACAAAGGAATGGCAGCCTACTCTTTACAGCGCTGTGCTGTCAAACTGTTGCCTGAAAGAACCAACTTGGCTAAACTGCGCCCTGCTTATTTGATTTTACAAAAGTAGCTACTTAAGAAAGTCAAAGTCGAAAGGATTCACGGAGAGACGGAGAGGGGCAGAGTTGGAGTGAAAATCAAAAGCTGGACATCTTAAGTTTTTATGTTTTTCAGGAGAAAATTATTTTGCGGCATAAAACTCGACAGATCAAATTAGGCGATCTCACGATCGGTGGTGATGCTCCGGTGAGTGTGCAATCGATGTGCAGTACCGATACCCGCGATGTTGCGGCGACCCTTGCTCAGATTGGAGCGTTGCAGGATGTCCGGTGTGAGATTATCCGCTGTGCTGTTCCCGACGCTGAAGCGGCTGACGCCTTGAGTGTTATCCGCAAGGGGTGTCAGATCCCGCTGATCGCCGATATCCATTTTGACTATAAACTGGCGTTGGCAGCGGTCGAGAATGGTGTTGACGGGTTGCGTCTGAACCCCGGCAACATTGGAGATCGCTGGAAAGTTGAAGAGGTCGTTAAAGTCTGCGCCGAACGCGATGTGCCAATCCGGATCGGCGTCAATGCCGGCTCACTTGAGCGGGAACTGTTGCAGAAATACGGCCATCCCACCGCTGAAGCAATGGTCGAAAGCGCCCTGGGCCATATCCGGATTCTCGAAGAGCTGAACTATCGGAATATCAAGGTCAGTTTGAAGGCATCCGATATCGACAGGACTGTCACGGCATATCGACTCTTGGCTCAACAGGTCGACTATCCCCTCCATATTGGGATTACCGAGGCGGGAA
>CAZQFI010000143.1:0-2339 GCA_964592545.1 uncultured Geobacteraceae bacterium | reverse complement strand
GGGTTCCTGCGGCACGGCTGGGCACAACGACCCCGGTTGCCACTCTTGCCGCTGAGAAATGATGAAAAATAACACTGGCCGCTGAACGAAAAACACAACGCCCCGTGGATAAAATGTTCCAGTTCCAGAGTTGTCTGCTGGCGGATCGCGGTGATCTCGGGGAGCGTCATCTCGCGTGCCAGAACTCCACGGGTGAAGCCCATCCGCTCCAGCATCTTCACCCCGGCCGTATTATGAATCGTCATCTGGGTGGAGGCATGGAGCTCCAGTCCGGGAAAATGGTCTTTTGCCAGTTTCCATACCGCCAGATCCTGGAGAATTACGGCATCAACACCGATCTCTTCCAGCGCCCCCAGCGTATCGATCAGCTGCGACAGTTCCTTCTCTTTGACCAGAGTATTCAGGGTAATGTAAAGGCGTTTCCCCTGCTGTTGCAGGAAGTGGGTGACCTGCTCAATCTCTTTAAGGCTGAAGTTCTTTGCTTTGGCGCGGGCCGAAAACTCCTTCAGCCCGGTATAGACGGCATCGGCGCCGGCATCGACTGCGGCAAAAAATGCTTCGAGACTTCCGGCCGGGGCAAGCAGTTCGGGGCGGGATGTTTGTTTGTCTGACACCATAAAGGTTCCGGAACACCCTTCCTACTTGCTCAGCAGTTCATCAAATTTCTGCGGGTTGAAACCGACGACGTGTTCCCCATTGATCCAGCTGTGGGGTGTCCCGTTGATTCCGGCATTGCGGGCAACGTCACGATGGATTTCGAGCAGTCCGTGATCGTCGGTTTCGGGAACCGGCTGAGCATCGAATTTGCCGCTGAACACCTCTTCGTAGGCCTTTGCCTGGTCGGCAGCACCAAGAATGTAGCGGGCTTTTTCTGCCGAATGGGGGTGGAGTTTGTCGAGGGGATGGAGGAAGATGTAGCGGGTCAGATCATCACGCCCGGAGAAATATTTATCACTGCGGCGGCAGAACGGACAGTCGGGATCGGTAATCTCGATCACCTGGTTTGGTCCGTTGCCAATTTTGATTGCCTGGTCAAGGGGGAACAGGATCTGCTGCTCTGCAAGGCGTTTGTCTTTTTTCTCCTGAGTCAGATTACGCCCGTCGGGCGTCCAGATCGCGCCGAAAAACATATATCCCGATTCGGGGTCAAAATAGACAATTTCTCCACCGGTGATTGTCACTTCATAGAGTCCCTCAATGGGAGCGGGAATGATCTCTTTATATTCGATTTTCGGATAGTGCTGGAGCAGGCTTTTGGTGACGTCATTCTCCGGGTCACCGGCCTTCATCGGGGAAACGGTGCAGGCACTGAGTGTGAGGAGCAACAACAGAAAGAGGACAGAAAAAATAGAACGTGACATCCGGGAAATCTCCTTCGCTAAAAAAATTTCCCCGAGCATACACCAGCTGTTGAGTCAAGAAAAGGGGCGGATGGCTTTGAATGTGTCATTTCTATCGAAGGGATTCAGCCGAGAAACATATTTGCTCCAACCAGAATCGAGATAACCCCGGCCGTCGCAAAAATCCTCCGCACATTCTTCTCGTTATGCAGTAATGACTGATTGATATAGAGGATGATCCCGCCGAACCCGACAAAAACCACCATAACTCCCAGAGTAAATGCCAGCACCAGATTGAAATCGACCTGCTGCCCCTGGATGGCACCCAGTGTAATCAGCATTCCGCGGACCCCGCCGATCCCCATCAATGCCCCAATGGTAAAAGATGATGCTGTATCGGTTTTATCGTGGCTGTGCTCTTTGCCGAAATAGATGTGGATATGTTCTTTGCCGGCGTGCAGGTGTTTTTTCAGGTGGATTTTGTTGGTTGTGACAAGGAACAGGAGATAGCAACCCATTCCGAGAATCACAACGGAAGAGATAACATCCCCGTAACCGAGCAGGGTTTCACTGATCTGATAGGTTTCAAGAAGCTTGGCAAAGATAAACAGCATACTGCCATGGCCGAGGGCAAACAGCACCGTTATTGCCATCGTTTTAACTTTGTCCTTGCCGATGGAGAAATCGGCAATTGCCGTCAGATGGTCGGGTCCGAAAGCGTGGAGAACCCCGTACCAGAACACCAGAAACAGTCCGAGCTGCTGCATGGGAAGCCTCTTTATTTCATCACGATTCTCAAAATGATCAGAGCCACGATAGTAGTCGTCCTGCCGGTTGGCTGCAAGAAGATATCGGTTGTTGGCTGTTTGGTGAAACGAAACATTTGTCTCGGGAAATGAAATATGCTCTACTGTCGCTTCATAAAACAGGGAGGAGTTCTTCTATGTCGCGAGTCGTATCCGGTCTATTTCTGCTGCTGCTGTTGTTGTTTGCCTGTCC
>CAZQFI010000142.1:0-4305 GCA_964592545.1 uncultured Geobacteraceae bacterium | reverse complement strand
CACCCAGAACAAAAGCACCGCCGGGAAAGTCTCTTCACTTGTCCTGCCAGGGGGGTGTCAGCCCCAAACTGGCAATTTTGTCGGAAAATTCCAGGGCTTCACGTGACAGAACCCGCTTTCCATCTTTTGTCCGCAGCCACTTGTTCTCTTTACACCAGTCGACAGCCGCCTGATCTTTTCCGGCGGCAATGAGTGCCAGCAACTGCTGATCCTGCTGTGACAATGTCATCCGGCCAAACCGGTAATCCTTGAACGCCTCCCACGCCATGGGAACCCACTGGCTGACAATCTGTTCACCGATGGTTTCGGCGTACCGGCGGATTTCGAGCTGGGCGTGGGGATCCATCCGCAAGGCAAGAAAGTGGAGCAGATTGTGGAGATCCATCTGCCAGAATGCTTCGGTGTAGGTACTTAACGGCAGATCCTTGCGTGCCTGCTCACGGGCGACCCCCTGCTCCAGACGCTGGTTGTAAACCTCTTTCGACAGTTTATGCAGCTTCTGTTCGGCGGCGGACAGTTCAGCACCGACCGTCTCATCAAAATATCCGGCACTCCCCTGTTTGTTGTCCTGCGCCTGCCGGCGCCATTGATCGGCCCCGGTCATCTGGGCACCATCGATGGCGATGGAATAGCGGGTACTGTATTCGTTGACGCTGGCGGTGCGATGGCGAATCCACTGCCGCCAGGTATCCATCGGAACCCGGACGTGAAGCTTGAGGGTACACATCTCAAACGGAGTCGTATGATAATTACGCAGCAGATAACGGATCAGGGCACGGTCCTCCGAAACCTTCTTCGTCCCGTCACCATACGACACCCGGGCCGCCTGAACAATGGAGCTGTCGGTCCCCATGTAATCGACAACGCGGACAAAGCCGTCATCAAGAACAGGGAAGGTTTTACCGAGAATTGCATCAAGTGCGGGGCTGGTCGGGCGGATGAGTTGAGTTGTCACGATATCAGTCCTTTAACGGTGTGAAGACGTTGCCAGCAAAGCGCCAAAGCCAATAAAGATTGAACCGCTGATCCGGCCGAACCGCTTGATCCGGTGGGGCTGCATCAGCCAGAACTTTGCTTTGTGAGCCAGCAGTGAGAAAAACATCAGAAAAATAAAAGAGACCACCATCAGAGTCACAATGAGGATGGTAAACTGCGGAAATATCGGCTGTTCGATATGGATAAACTGCGGCAGCAGCGCCGTGAGAAAAACAATTGCCTTCGGGTTACTTAAAGCCACACCAAACGCCTGGATAAAAATCTTTCTGGCCGACTTGGTTTCGGGGCTGAGCTGACCCGAGATTGCGCTCAGGTCGATCCCCTTCTGGCGAAACAGTTTCACCCCCAGATAAACCAGGTAGGCGGCTCCGGCGTACTTGACCAGATTAAACACCAGTTCGGACGTGTTGAGCAGGGCACCCAGTCCGGTCACAGCAATAATCCCCATCACCAGCAGTCCGACAATATTCCCCAACGCCGCGAAGATCGCCTTCTTCCACCCATAGAGGGTCGTGTTGGTCATGATAAACAGAACTGCCGGACCGGGAGTCGATGCCGCTGCAATCGTCAAAGCCAGATACATCAGCCAGTATTGAATCGTCATTTTCAAAACCTCAAAGAATTTCAGGCGACGAAAATAACATAAAATCGCTCTTCAATACACAAAAAGGGCGACCACCGGCCGCCCTTTTCCATCAAATATTTATTTCTCGATGCTTCAGCTGCTTTTTGCTGTGCCGGTCTGCTTCCCTGAGACACCCTGAGCAACCGCCTTGGTCATTCCGAACAGAACCAGGATCGCCGGAACCAGCTGAGCAACGATCAGCAAGGCACAGAAACCGACAAACAACAGAACCAGAATGCCGCTGTTATAGGTCTGAGCCGTATCAACGGCAAATGCAGGGGTCACAAGCAACAGGGTCATCATCAGCGTCGACAGAACAGATTTGATAGGAAACATGGTTTTCTCCTTTATGATCGTTTTTTTCACTGCGGTACGTTCTGCGTATTTTCTAAAGGCATAAGCAACCGCCTGACATACTTCCTCATGGTTCTCCTCACCGGCAGTCCGCAGAGCATGATAGAAGATCCCCTCTTTCCGAATCCGGCGTTCCAGATCAAGCGGCATCTCTTCGGAGACCAGAATAATCGAGATGTTGCGGTTGCACTTCTTCAGCAACGGAATCAATCTGGCAATATTCTGCTCGTCGTAGTGGCCGTCGATGACAACAACCTGAATCTCTTTATCAAGGATCCCTTCAAGGGCATTCGCCACCGAATCGGACTGAACAACCCGATAATCTTCGCTATCGAAACAACGTGCCAGTTTCTCTCTGGCCTGATGATTTTTATTTGCTATCAGTAAACCGTTCATGATTTTCACCTTTCTCCTGAACTCGACCGTAGTGATCAGTGTGATGATTTCGCTTCTTTGGTCTCTTTACCGGTCAATCCCTTAACCATCCCGATAAACAGGAGAACCGCAGGAACCAGCTGGAACACAACGATCAGAGCGAAGAAACCGATGAACATGGTAAGAAGAAGATTTCCGCCGCCAGCGCCGGTTGTTCCAGCAGCATAAACGGTCGAAGAAAGAGCCAGCAGAGTGATCAGTGCGCGTAATGTGTTTTTCATAACAGCCTCCGTATTTTATTTTTATTCAGTGATTGTTTTGTTTTCTTGACTCCTATACAAAGCAGTGTCTGTGCCAAGTTTGAAAATAAACATAAAACAATTTATAACTAACTGTTATTACTCATGAATAATTTTAAAATCGCCATTTACCCAAGCGGCAGAAAATAATATCTTGTATATAGAAGACATACACCTGCATGAATCTGAAAGTCCTGAAATCGCAGATAAAAAATACTAATTGATTGAAATTACACAGTTATTCTAAATATCAGGGATGTATATAAAAGAGTGGTGGAAGATATTTTATTTATCAGCAGGACAAAGAAAGGAATCTACAGGTAGCGGGTCCGGCGTGCCGAATCGGCGCAATAGATCAACACCCCCAGCCAGATCAGCCCGAACGTAACCCCGCTATGCCAGTCAAAGGGCTCGCGATAGACAAACACTCCGAGGACGAAAGCGATACTCGGGGCAATATACTGGAGAATACCGACTGTGGACAGTTTCAGTTTTCTGGCAGCGGCGGAAAACCAGAGCAACGGTAAACTTGTGGCAACACCGGAGCCGATCAGCCATAACGTTATCGCCGACTGATGGAGAAACAGACCGGAGAAAAATAACTGGCGATAGACAATATATGCCAGTGCCGGAACCACCAGAACACACGTTTCGATCAGCAACCCGGGGATAGGAGCAACCTCAATCTTCTTACGGGCGTAACCGTAAAAAGCGAAGCTGATCGCCAGCGTCAGGGCAAACATCGGCAGCCCGCCATAAGCAACCAGAGAATAACCGACCCCTGCCGAGGCGCAAAGGATCGCCACAAGCTGCAGGCGGTTAAAACGTTCCCCCAGCAGCAGGTAACCGATCAGAACATTGACCATCGGATTGATATAGTAACCGAGGCTGGTTTCCACCACGTGGTCACTGTTCACCGCCCAGATATAGATGAACCAGTTGAAACCAATCAGTAACCCACTGGCGCACAACTTCTTCACCTGCGCCCGGTTCCGGATAATGTCGGCAACTTCAGACCAGCGCCGCTGATAAGCGATAATCAGACACAGAAAAACACACGACCAGATAATTCGATGACAGAGAATTTCAAAAGGGGCGACCGGCTGCAACTGTTTCCAGTAAACGGGAAGAAGCCCCCAGCTGACAAAAGCAGCCAGCCCAAAGAAGATGCCGGATAGGTGTTGGCTCATTAGTAGAGAAGAACATCCTATAGAATAACCGGACAACGGCAAGCTGCTCGGTCATAGCAAGAAAGCAAAGTAAATACGCTAGAGAACTGCTGCCATTTCGTCACTGATAGAAAATAACCCGAACAGCCCGCCGGTATGGACAAAGATGATCCGTGAACCAAAACAACCGGGATTTTTTTCGAGTTCCGAGATCATTGCGTAATACGCTTTGCCGGTATAAACCGGATCAAGAACGACCCCTTCCAGCTGTGCCAGGTCACGGATCGCTTCAAGTTCCTGCGGTTGAGATAACGCATAGCCGCGGCCGACATAGCCATCGAGAATCTCGTAGTCGTTATCAGACACCAGCGGCTGATCAAGATATCGGGACTGAAAATCATCCGTAATCCGGCCGATAATCTTCCGGAAATAGTCCTCGTCATCACAGACATTGACACCGACAATCCGGAATCCGGCAGCAAGCAAT
>CAZQFI010000141.1:0-6062 GCA_964592545.1 uncultured Geobacteraceae bacterium | reverse complement strand
GCCTCTCCGTTGAAGGGTTTTCCTGGTACACTTGGCGGCTAATATTAGATGGTATCATTATGCAGCAGCCACTGATTTTCGACATCAAACGCTACGCCATCAACGACGGACCCGGCATTCGTGTCACCATTTTTTTCAAAGGCTGCCCGCTGTCGTGCGTCTGGTGCCACAATCCCGAAAGCATTTCACCGCTGCCGCAGAAAATGTTTACCCCGGCAAAGTGCATCGGCTGTGGAGAGTGTGTCAAAGCGTGTCCAAATCAGGCATGCCGACTGACGGCTGAGGGGATTGTCACCGATCCGCACCGCTGCGATTTAAGCGGCAGGTGCGCTGAGGTGTGTCCAACGCTGGCAACAGAAATTTCGGGAGAAACCAAAACAGTTGCCGAGCTCCTTAAAATCATCGAAAAAGAACGTCCGTTGTTTGACCAGTCGGGTGGCGGGGTCACCTTTTCGGGTGGGGAGCCACTCCTTTATCCCGAATATCTCAAAGCCGTTCTGCAGCAGTGCGGAGAGCGCCAGATCCACCGGACCATCGATACCTGCGGGCTGGTCAACACGGAAACGCTTCTGGATATCGCCACACAGACCGATCTGTTTCTCTACGACCTCAAGTTGATGGATTCTGAAAAGCACAAGGAATATACCGGGGCGAACAACGCGTTAATCCTGCAGAATCTACACGCACTGGCCGAAACCGGTGCCGAAATTTTGATCCGTATCCCGCTGATCAAAGGGGTTAATTCCGACCTTGACAACCTGACAGCAACAGCAAAATTTATCGCTCAGCTCCCCGGAGAGAAAAAAGGTGTCAATCTCCTCCCCTATCATGATATAGCCACTCACAAGTATCACAAGCTGGGGTCACGCTACCTGGCCGACAATTTGCGCGAACCCGACGAAACTGACCTGCAACAGGCAATTGATTGCTTTGCGGCTCACGGACTATCGGCCACTATCGGCGGCTGAACTCCCAAGACAAGAACCCAACATTCAATGAACACAAAAGCACCCTTAAGCTACGGACAGATTTTCCGTTTCTGGCTGCCGCTGGCCGCAACGTGGCTGATGATGTCGGTCGAGGGGCCGTTTCTCGCCGCGATTATCGCCAGGCTGGCTGAGGCAAAGATTAATCTTGCCGCCTACGGTGTCGCTTTTGCTTTTGCCCTGATCGCTGAATCACCGATCATTATGCTGATGAGTGCCAGTACCGCACTGTGTCGCAATCTCGACAGCTATCGCAAACTGCGTAATTTTTCGCTGATCCTCAGTATTGCCGTGACAATCCTGCTGGCACTTTTTTTGATCCCCGTTATTTTTGATCTGGTTATTCTGCAGTTGGTCGGCCTGCCTGCCGATATTGCCTCGCTGATCCATACCGCGCTGCTCTGCCTCCTGCCATGGCCGGGAGCTATCGGGATGCGCCGATTTTATCAGGGGATCCTGATTGTTGAACACCAAACCCGCCGGATTGCCGTTTCGACACTGGCACGGCTTTTCACCATGTCGGGAAGCGCGCTGTTGCTCTACTTTTACAGCCCCCTCCCCGGTGCGGTCATCGGCGGAATCGCTCTGTCGGGTGGAGTTGTTGCCGAAGCGTTACTCACCCGCTATCTGGCGCGGCATGCAATCCGGTCAGTCCGGCAGGCTCCGACCGGAGCGACTTCAAAGCTTAATTACCGGGAAATCTGGAGATACTATCTTCCTCTGGCATTGACACCCTTTATCGCTCTGTCAATTCATCCGCTGGTCACTTTCTTCCTTGGGAAGTGCCGAGATCCCCTCGAATCACTTGCTGTCATGCCGGTCATTTCTGGTCTGACATTTGTCTTTCGAGCCATCGGCCTGTCATATCAGGAGGTCGCCATCGCCCTGCTCGGTGAAAATCGTGACAATTTCCTGAAAGTGAAAAATTTTTCCATCGTTCTCGGTATAGCAACGTCAGGATGTCTGGCACTGATCGCCTTTACCCCACTCAGCAACCTCTGGTTTCACGATCTTTCGGGGCTGAGCGAGTCGTTGACACAATTTGCAATCTTGCCACTCCAGATCATGGCAATTTTCCCGGCCCTGACCGTCCTCATCGGTTTCCAGCGCTCAGTGCTGATTGTCACTCGTCTGACCCATCCGATTTCAACAACGACACTCATCGAAGCGGGCGGAATCTTCTCGATTCTGCTGCTGGCAATGTTATACTTTCCCATCTCGGGCGTGGTTGCTGCGTCAACCGCCTACATCGTCGGGAGAATCCTGGCAATTGCCGCGCTGCAACGCCCTCTCGCCTCACAGTTGAAACAATTTCACCGAGAGAAAGTGTCCTGAATCGTGAGCCATGACTCGACCCCGCATAGTTCCCTGACAGGACACTGGTTTATCATCGGCGCAGCCTTATTGTGGGGGACAACAGGAACCTCTCAGGCATTTGCCCCGCCGGGCTACGATCCGATGGTGATCGGTGCATTACGGCTGCTGATTGGCGGGATTGCATTATTGCTGCTGGTGATGAAACGGGGTGAACTCGGAAGCTTCCGGGACTGGCTGCAGCTCCCCATTCTGCTGGCCGCAATTTTTACTGCCAGCTATCAGCTCTGCTTCTTTGCCGCTGTCGCCAAAACCGGGGTTGCTATCGGGACAATTGTCGGTATCGGCAGCGCCCCGATTGCCGGGGGGCTCCTGGGGTTAATTTTCCGGGGGGAAAGACCGGGCCGCCGCTGGATCATCGCAACATTACTGGCGATCGTCGGCTGTACCCTCCTCAGTTTCAGTGGCGGGGATATTGCCATCGATCCGCTCGGTATCCTCCTTGCGCTGGGAGCAGGAGTCTCCTACGCCGCCTACACTCTGATGATCAAGGGACTCCTCGACAAACAGTCACCCAACTCTATCATGGCTGCCGTTGTCTGTATCGGTGCGCTGCTCCTTTCTCCGGTCCTCTTCAGCATGGACATCAACTGGCTGTTGCAACCGCGGGCGATCGGTGTTGCTCTCCACCTCGGCATTGCAACAATGGCCCTGTCGTACTGGTTGTTTGCCCGGGGGTTGAAAACAATCCAGGTCGGGACAGCGGTGACTCTCTCCCTCGCTGAACCAATGACGGCAACAACACTGGGAATTCTCGTTCTGGGTGAGCAGCTGAGCCCGCAGGCTTTTTTCGGTATCAGTCTGATCTTTACCGGCCTCGTCATTCTGGTGATGAAAGGTCGCTCCATACCGGAATCCCGGTATGAATAACCAGCGCAAGGCCCTCGCCCTTGGTCTCGGAGCCGTTCTCCTCTGGTCGACAGTCGCCACCGCATTTAAACTCTCCCTACGCTACTTCAGCCCGATTGAGCTCCTCCTCTATTCGGGATTTTTCTCGACCTTGCTGCTGGGTGGTCTGCTGCTCTACCAGGGAAAACTCCGGCTGGCGTTCCGATGCAGTCGCCGGGAATATATTCTCTCCATCTTCCTCGGGCTGCTCAGCCCCTTCCTCCATTATCTCGTCCTGTTCAAAGCCTACGACCTCCTCCCGGCGCAGCAGGCGCAACCCATCAACTATACCTGGGCGATCACTCTGTCGTTGCTGGCAGTCCCGCTGTTAAAGCAGAAAATCGGCTGGCAACAGTGGCTGGCGCTGCTGATCAGTTATTCCGGCGTTGTGATTATTTCGACCGAAGGTCACCCTTTCAGCCTCCATTTCACCAGTCCTCTCGGGGTTGTCCTGGCCTTGCTCAGTACCGTTATCTGGGCCCTCTACTGGATTTTCAACACCCGTGACAGTCGCGATCCAATCGTCGGGCTGTTCGTCAACTTTCTTTGCAGTTTCCCCTTTGTCCTCAGCTACTACCTCCTGACATCAAAGTGGCAGGTTCCGCCCCTTGAAGGACTCCTCGGAGCAGCATACATAGGCCTTATCGAGATGGGGATCTGCTTTATCCTCTGGCTGCTGGCCATGAAACTGACCACCAATACAGCCCAGCTTGGCAATCTGGTCTTTCTCTCCCCCTTTCTCTCTCTTATCCTGATCCATTTCGTCGTCGGGGAAGACATTCTCCTTGCAACAGGTGTCGGTCTGATTCTCATCATCCTGGGATTATTCTGCCAAAAACTCGCAAAAACATAACGTCACTCCGGAATTGCACTAAAAATAAGAATCTGCTAAGATTTGACAGGGAATTGATCGGAGCATGTCTCTCCGTGGACTCTTCCCACTATTCGTTTCAGGATATGGTGGCTTTCTAAAGGGCAGGGAAAAGGGAATTTTAGTGGATAACCAACCGACACCAGCAGAGCTGGCGAAGCAACTTGCCGCTCTTCAGGAAGAAAATAGACAACTCAACCAATCGCTACAGGAACTGCAGGACGATTCGGAGCGGTGGAAAAATCTCATCGACTCCGCCGCTGATACCATCCTCATCGGTAGGCCCCCTGGCGATATTATCTACGCGAATAAGAGCGCAACCGTACTGACTCACTACAGTAACCGGGAGCTGTTATCGATGAATCTGGGGGAATTATTCACCGAAAGCGAGCGGCGACGCTCACCCCTCAGATACGAACTGCTTCATCGGGGAATGACTGTAAAAACGGAACGGCTTCTCAGCCGTAAAGATGGCTCGACCGTTCCGATTGAAATGAACAGCAAAATGTTGCCGGACGGAACCTATCACAGTTCCTTTCGTGACATGACCGAGCGCAAACAGGCCGAAGAAATCCTCCGTGTCTCCGAAAAAAAGTTTTCACAAATTTTTCACCTCAGCCCCGATGCTATCTCCCTGACCCGGATAACAGACGGTATGTTTATCGATATCAATCGGGCCTACTGTGAGATTTCCGGCTGGTCGCGTGAGGAAGTTATTGGTAACAATACTCTTGCCGAGGGGATTAATATCTGGAATCACCCGCAAGACCGTGAGCGAATGGTCAAACTGCTGCGGGAAACCGGGGAAGTTCAAGGGTTTGAAGCAGAGTTTCGCGGGAAAGACGGTCGTATTATCACGGGTCTCCTCTCGGCACGAATCATTGAGATCGCCGACGAAACGTATATCCTCACCGTCACCAAAGATATTGGCCACTGGAAAAACCTGCAGACAAAACAGCAAAAACTCGAAGAGCAAATGTTGCGGGCGCAGAAGCTTGAAAGTCTCGGCGTCCTTGCCGGGGGGATTGCTCACGATTTCAACAACATTCTGATGGCAGTCATTGGTCATTGCGATCTGGCTCAGCGACGCCTCCCGCCAGAGTCTCCGGCCATGGAAAACCTGCGGCAGATTAATCTCGCCGCCAGCCGTGCCGCCGACCTCGCCAATCAGATGCTTGCCTACTCGGGCAAGGGTAAATTTGTTATTGAGCCTCTCAATATTTCACAAATTATTATCGAAATGGAGCATATCCTTTCGGTTTCGGTCAGCAAGAAAGCGGTTCTCCGTTACGATCTGGAAAAAGATCTCCCCAGCGTTGAAGCCGACGCAACCCAATTGCAGCAGATCATCATGAATCTTGTTATCAATGCTTCTGACGCCATCGGCGACAACAACGGGACAATTGCAATTTCGACCGGAGAGATGGACTGTGATGCCGCCTATCTTCAGGAAAACTGGCTAAACGACAAACTGTCCCCCGGCCGTTACGTTTTCCTCGAAGTTGCCGATACCGGCTGTGGGATTGCCGAAGCCGATATTAATCGGATTTTCGAACCATTCTACAGCACCAAGTTTACCGGACGAGGCCTTGGGATGGCAGCGGTCATGGGAATTGTCCGGGGGCACAAAGGGGCAATAAAAATCTATACCGAACTGGGCAAGGGGAGCACCATCAAGGTATTGCTGCCGGCATCGTCCCTCTCTGTGACCCCACAGGATTCAGCCTCAGAGACCATCCTGCTGCAGGAAACAGGGACAGTCCTCCTGGTTGATGACGAAAAAACTGTCCGGGAGATCGGCAGGGAGATGTTAAGCGATTTCGGGTTTGAGTCTCTGAGTGCCTGCAACGGAATAGAGGCGTTGGAGATATTCAAAACGCACCACGAAAAAATCCGCTTTGTCCTGATGGATCTGACGATGCCGAAAATGGGCGGGGAGGAGA
>CAZQFI010000140.1:0-5199 GCA_964592545.1 uncultured Geobacteraceae bacterium | reverse complement strand
GGAAATGTTTTTTGGGGGTGATGCGATATCACTTGTCGAGACATGACTGGTTTTGACATTTTCCTTTGGAACATACGGGTTGAGCTTTGGTCTGCTTATGCACCCACTCATCAATATCAATATTGAGAGACCAATCCATATCCCATTCAACCTCATCGGTTATCCTGCAGTCTAAATGGATATTCGCAGGTAGATGTGCACTCACCGGGGATCATCCACCAGGTACCACCAACAGTATTATAGGCCACGGCGAAATATTCTTCATAAGCAAACTTTCCATTGGGATAGACAATAAACCCTCTATGGCTGCCAACATAGCTGTCACCTTCATTATATGGATAGGACAATAAAAGTGCATTCTCAGGAAAAGTAAACGTATTGACCTTGGCAACCAGGTCAGCCACAGTACTAAAAATAGAAATACTGTGAATGTGATACTCACGCCCACCTATTTCTTCAATGCTAAAAACCGCTCCGGGTGCAACTCTAACATTCGGGCAATTGATGGCGCAGTTGGCAATCATGACTGTGGGTTGTACCCGTATTTCGTCAGGACTTAACCCCGTAAGCACTCTCCCTCCACCGCATCCGGCTAAACCAAATACAAGCGACAATACAATGATAATTTTCTTTGTCATTGCCGGGTTCAGTACTTTAAACCGTGGAAATATGATTTGTTTCATGAAGAAGCCTCCATCTGTCACTGAGCCTGCCTACTTTAATAAAATATTTTTTGCGCACTATTTTTCCGTCGTAAATAATAGTAAGTACAATGTGTTAACACTTTTCCGGACACGGGTCTATGCAATTTTCTCCATTTCGTCATAGACCCGCGAGGCCTCATATTCATTAAAAAATAAGACCGCTGGCGATTATAAAAACTGCCCCGCACAATACCCCGGAAGAAATAACGTTGGAAACCGACCTATTTATACTCTGCCCTCCCGTATCCGCTTGCCTATCCCATCCACCACAACGTACACTCCCATCATTTTACGCTTACGGTCTTAATATCGATGAACGACCGGCTAATTAATTTTGATCTCCCCGGAATTCCCGGAGATGACATTCACCGGATCGGACGAACCAGGCGTGCCAGTTCTCAGGGGGAGAGCATTTCTCTGTCAGCACCGATGAGGTCAAAACGAGAACAAAACTCAAGGTGAACAGCGGAGAAATTAACTTATCCGCCAATCAATGAATCGTAGGATATTAAACCGTCATCAACGTTGAACCGAGTCACCATGTCGAATCAAAAACCAGAAAAACCGACCCCGATCTACCTGACCCCGGGATGTGCCAAAAGGCTGCGGGCGGAGCTCAAGGAAATTCTCTACCAACTTCGACCCGAGATGGTCAAAACAGCAGCCTGGGCTGCGAGCAACGGCGATCGGAGTGAAAATGCCGACTACCACTATGCCAAAAGAAAACTCCGACAGTATGACGGACGAATTCGATTCCTGACCAAACGTCTGGAAGACGCAATTATTGTTGACCCGGTTGAACAGCAGAAAATTGCCAATGGCAGAGTCCTTTTTGGTGCCACTGTCACGGTTGAGAATGAAGCAGGAGAAGAAAAGGTTTTCAGCATTGTCGGGACAGATGAACTTGACGCTTCGCGCGGTTATATCAGCTGGGTCTCCCCCATCGGTCGCGCCCTGCTGGGATCAGAAGTCGGCGATACGGTCTCGTTTATGACACCCGGTGGTCTGACTGAACTTGAAATTATCGCAGTTGAGTACAAAGCCCTTGAGGCGACAGAATGGGAGGACAGATAGGTGGAACTTGACCTGAAACGGCTGAAGAATCTGATTCATCAGCAAACCGACAAAATTGAACAGAGTGTTGAAGGGACCGGTTATCTGCCCAAAACAGTCATCGGTGTCGGGACATTCTTACTCGACAACCAAGGCGACCTTGATCTGTTGACAGCAAAACAGAAAGCGACCTTTGACAAGTTTCTCAAGCCGCTCCTGGAATAGTAAAAGCAAAAGGAGATCACCGCCAAGATGGTCTCCTTTTTAGAAATTCTGTAGACTACCCCAACCACTCTCCATAGAGGTCAGGATTGAACCCGACTACAAAGGTATCACCGACCCGATAAGTCGGAGCACGCAGGTTACCGCTGGGACCCATAACCCGTTTCAGGATTTCGTCTTTATTATCTGTTGCAGCGTTAAATTTAAGGATTTTCTTCCCTTTTGCGACACTGATCGTAGCGGCATTTTTTAATTGTGCCCATGCCTCATCAGCGGGGATCTTCACTTTTCTGGCATCAACAACTTCATTCATTGTGGCCTGTTTTTCCTCAAGAAACTCCTGAGCCTTTTTGCACGATGCTCAGCCTTTACGTAAGTATGCCCAATCAATATTCATTTTCAGCTCCCTTTATCGATAATAGTTGAGTATAATAGTTATATATCACGTGATACATAATAAGAAAAGTGAATCTATACTGCATACAGCAAAAGGTTGAAACAGATGGTAAACAAATGGAGCGAATTCAGCCTGATGGTCACAATCGTGATAACGATGTCACTTTCAGGTTGCCAATCAGCCACCATGACACCGGGTCCACTCCCAGACCCGCAAAATGTAACTCTCGCGCTGGAGGACGTGTCCAATAATCCGGCAGAATTGAAAAATGGTTTTTTCGAGGGGGACCATCTCACCGTTCAGGTGCTAAAAAGCGTTGTCGGTGATCTGGATCAGGATGGTCTGGCCGATGCAGCCATCATTATCCTTGAAAACACAGGAGGTTCGGGAAATTTCCGCGATCTCTGCCTGCTGCTGAATAACGGCAGCAGGCTGGAGCATACCGATTCTGTTACCTTGGGAGACCGGATAGAAATAATCTCTCTGACCTTGAACGGTGAGATCATCACCGTTCGCTACCTTGATAGAAAACCGGAAGAACCGTTTGCAACAAAACCAACCGTACCCCAAAAGGTCAGATACCGTGTTCATAAAAAGCAGTTAGAAAAGATAACCGAACTGAAGCTCGGGCAGTAGGCTGCCAGAAGTCCCCCGCCGTCAGGGGAATATTTGCAGATTCAACACCCTTCTGCTATTTTGTTGACGTTCATTAAACCGGACAGGGATCTCAACCACGGAGGGATCATGAGCGCTAAAGATTTTATCGTTGAGACACGCTACCAACTGGCTGCCGAACAGGGCGATGCCGAGGCACAGTTCAACTACGCCCGGATGTGTGAAGAAGGTGACGGTGCTCTCCAGAACGACAGCGAAGCGGTCCGCTGGTACACCAAAGCCGCCGAACAGGGACACGTCCGCGCGCAACTGGCGCTGGGATTCCTCTATGAGCAGGGACGTGGCGTTCAACACGACGACATCAAAGCCGTTTACTGGTACCGCAAAGCTGCTGAACGCGGTGACGCCAATGCCCAGTACAATCTCGGTGTCAAACTCGCCTTCGGGTTAGGGGTCGATGCCGACCATGATCAGGCCCTCGAATGGTGCCGCAAAGCAGCTGACCAGAATCACATTGAAGCGCAATATACGCTGGGGATGATGTATGCCACCGGCGAAGCAATTGAGCAGAATGAGGAAGAAGCGATCAAATGGTATCGGCTGGCGGCACAACAGGGGAACGCCGATGCCCAGTTCAACCTGGGGGTGATGTACGCCTTTGGGCAGGGGGTTGAGCGTGATCCGGTTCAGGCCGCCAAATGGTGTCGGATGGCTGCCGAGCAGGGACACGTCGATGCCCAGCACAACCTCGGTTTTATGTACGCGAAAGGTGAAGGGGTCGAAGTCGATCCGTTTGCCGCCGTCGAATGGTATCGGCTGGCAGCCGAACAGGGCGACATCGATGCCCAGTACAACCTGGGCAGTATGTATATCAACGGCAAGGATATTCCCCAGGATTACGACGAAGCCCGCTACTGGTGGACCAAAGCCGCCGAACTGGGCAATGCAGCGGCTCAGTATAATCTGGGTGTCCTTTATGTCTTCGGTTACGGCGTCCCCAAAAGCGATGCTGAAGCGGTAAAGTGGTGGAGCAAGGCGGTTGAGCAGGGCTATACCGATGCCCAGTATAATCTCGGTGGCATGTATGCCCTAGGGCGCGGCGTTCCCAAAGACCATATTAAAGCGTATATCTGGTTGAGCTTGCCGGCCGAAAAAGGTCACCAAGACGCCCAAAAGGCGCTCGAATCGCTGGAAAACAAAATGTCCCCGGCACAGATTGACGAGGCCCGCCGCTACGCCGAACGGGTTTGTGAGAGGCTGGAAAAAAATATCGGTTAAATTCGACCTGACAGACACCGCCTCAAAACTGGCAACTGTCAGATCAAATCGAAACGGCTACACTTCATATGTCAAATAGCAAGCAACCACAACTAGACAGTCATCGTCATCGCGCATCTACCAGATACCACAGCAAAACGCACGACAATTGAGGCAGGCCGAAACTATTTCGAAACATGACCTTGACCTTTTCTATATTCTGAAGGTGTCATCCCAAAGTTTTTTTTGAAAACTTCGCAGAAATATCGATAGTCTGAGTAACCTACGAGGTCTGCAACTTCACAAATCCTTTTATTTTTATTTGTTAAAAGTCTGACACTATTTTTCATTCGATACAGTGTCAGATATTTCAGGAAAGTGTAGCCGGTTTTCTCTTTGAATATCTTTACAAAAGAGCTCTCGCTGATCCCTAAATGTTCTGCAACATCAGCAGCAGTAAGACTTTCTGAGTAATGTTTTCCGATTAAACAAAGTGCTTCTTCCAGGTATTTTTCCCGATAATCGGAGTTGTGCTTCGTAATATATTCCTGAAAAAACAATTCATTATTCAGATTCTGACGATAAACGTTTCGCTGATGAAGATCCCTTTTCTTTTCTTCAACCTCTTTGACCAGATCGATCATTGTCTCTTTTAATTTGGACTCTTCGAGAGGTTTCACCAGGTACCTTTTAACACCAAGTTCAAGTGCAGTCTGTGCAAACTCAAAATCGGCATACCCCGATAAAATAATATACTCGGTTTCAACTACCCCCTGCAGACTCTTTATCATCTCGATACCGTTCATTCCCGGCATAATAACATCGGTTATGACAATATCAGGCTTGATCTTGACAATAAGGTCCCTTCCCTCAAAACCATTCTCAGCCTCGCCGATTATCTTGCAGCCGAACTCCAGCCACGATGTCGTAAGAACCAGACCGTTCCTGAGA
>CAZQFI010000139.1:0-5098 GCA_964592545.1 uncultured Geobacteraceae bacterium | reverse complement strand
GCTATCGATTTCTCGGAAGATGAAGTGAAAGCGCGGACCATGACAGATCTGAAGAAGATTATGGGGATTGACTGTGAACCCGAATTTGTTCAGATCTTCCGTCACCGTTACGCAATTCCTCAGTATACCTGTGGTCACGCCATGCGGGTCCAGGCACTTGAGGAGTCACTCAGTGCTCTCCCCAACCTGATTCTCACCGGAAATGCGTTCTATGGCGTCGGCTTGAACGATTGTGTCAATGCCGCCAATCAGGCCGCAGCCAAGGTTGTTAAGCGTCTGGATGGGCGAAAATAGCCTGGTTGCCGCTTCCGGTTGCTGTTCAGCTCTCTTCAAGTTCAAGTGCGGCATCAAGGTCTTCAGCATTGATCTGCAGTGGTGAATACATCAGGTAACGGAGTCCGTTCTGTTGCTTGTTTTCGACAACCGAGACGGGTCCCGAAATTTCGGTGGTGATCTCTTCGCGGGTTTCCCCCAGATTGATAAAAACCCCCTCTTTTAACAATCCCAGAACGTTGATCTTTGGGTTGGCGGTGGGGTGGTCCTGGGCAACAAAATTGAGCAGTTCTTCCGCCAGTTCTTCCCGTTCGGCATCCAGATTGGCCCGGCGCTGGGTTAAAATGCCAATCCGCAGTTCGATCGCTTCCCGCAGGGCGCGGCGTTGCGTTGCCAGCGGGTTTTTATTCAGCGATTTGAGTGTTGTGCCGATTCTTTTGAGTTGTGACGCAAGGCTTTTAATCTGGTTGCGCAGATAGTGCAGCCGGTCGGCTTCAGGGAAGAACACTCCCGAGGTGACTTCGGTTTTTGCCCCCGCCTGCGCACCGAGGGTTTTGACCTCGATCCCTTCCAGAGCGACAATGTCCCCGCCGGTGATCAACCCTTTCTCGACAACGATTTTGCCGGTTGACTTGATTATGGAATTGCGGGTTTCGTGGCTGATGATGACATCGCCGTGACACTCGACATTGACCCGGTTGAGGTAGCGGGCACTTAAGGTGTTGCTGCAGGTGATTTTCCCCCGCCCTTTTCCTGCCATGGTTCCAATTGTAACGGGTCCCTCCGAGCTTATCTGGCAGGCACCGATCGCGCCGGTAACATTGATCCCTTTGGTTGCTGTGATGTTGAAATCGTCAAGAATATCCCCCTTAATATCGACAAAACCATTAAAACTGATGTGGCCGACCTCAAGATCGACATCGCCATTCACGACAAATTCATCGACAACCGACAGGGTACTATTGTCAAAAATGGCTCTTCCCGCCTGCTGCGCAATAGCCCGACCGGTCTCTTCATCAATTTCAACGCCGATTCCCGCCCTGATCGGGCACGGCTTTCCTTCTTTGGGCGGGATGCTCTCGTTGGTAATGGAGTGCCCCGGTTTTCCAACTGTCGGTGGATGGATGGTGCCGATGTGCTGTCCCGATTCAACGTTGGAGAAGGTTTGTACCAGTTTGAAATCGATCCGGCCGGCAGCATCTTCGACCCGATCGGAGTTCTCCTGCCCGGTCGCGACGATCAGCTCAAACCAGCCATCCTCGCCGTGAACGGCGGGTTGGCCCTGTGCCAGGATAAACAGCTCAGGATCTTCGCCCAGAGCGGCTTCACTACAGAAAATCGCAACCTGCTCAAGGTCGACTGTTGTGGTAATGTCGTGGTTGCGTAAAATTGAGATCAGTTCAGCTGGGGAGATGCTGTTGTTGGTGTCGTGAACAACAATGGTGGCACGACACTCCAGCAGGTTGCTGTGAGCCTCTATGCGTAGCGTGTAGGCATCATTGATGAATTCACCAATCAGCTTGGCGCCGATGTCAACGCCCTGGTGGGCGGTTGCTGCTGACATGTTTTTCCTGTATTGAATAAATGGCGATAAATGAATATTAACTGTAGCATGTATATCGGCTAACATGCTAATTTTCTTGAGTTAAAAATCGGTTCTAAACGAAGGAATAAACGATGTCAGAAAAAGTTGAAAGTTTCCGGCGTGACCTTGCTGAGGTCCACTGGCGCGAGTTGAAAATCCATTTACAGCGTGATGCGATTATTACCGTTGCGCAAGCCCTTGATATTATCGATGTGGCGGTTGCCGTCGCCGATGATGACAAAGGGGCGGTTGAAGGGTGGATTGCCGCTGAACAGCTGGGAAAACCGACCGAGGAGCAACTGAAGAGTTGGGAAAAAACTCAAGAGAAGTTGTTTCGCATGTTGATTGTTCAGCCGTTCATTTTGATTCAGGACGTTCTGGATGCCTGAACAGTTTGTCACATCGTTAAGCCACTACCGTTCTGCTGCGGTGTTTAATCCGTGGAGAGATGTCGATTCCCGGCACGACCGTGATGCAAACACTGTCCTTATCCGCCGCCGCCAGCTGCTTGCGTACCTGCAGGAACGGATTGGGGTTGCCGATACCTTGCTGTGTGCCGAAGCGATCGGTTATCAGGGGGGACATTTCAGCGGCATTCCGATGACATCTGAACGGCTGCTGCTGGGAGGATTAACGCATAAAGGATTATCGGCCGAGATGGTGTTTCGCCGTCTCAACCCGGAACGGACCAGCCGGATCGATGTAAAACCGGCCGGGTTTACCGAACCGACAGCGACGATTGTCTGGGGATTTTTTGTTGAGCACGGAATTGACCCTCGCCGGGTGGTGTTGTGGAACGCTTTCCCGTGGCATCCCTATCAGCAGAATAAAGGGCTGCTCAGTAATCGGACCCCGACCGATGATGAACTTGCCGCAGGGCATCAGGTGTTGCTGCAACTGCTCAAGATTGGTCGGTTTCGGCAGGTGGTTGCTGTCGGGGAAAAGTCGGCGGCACAGCTCGAACGGCTGGGGATTGCTGCCGTCAAGGTCCGTCATCCTGCGAATGGCGGTGCCGGGAAGTTCCGGACACAATTGGCCGACTTGCTGAACTTGTGCTGAAAATGTTTTTCCGGGGAAGGGTTGAATTGTCATGTCGATTGAAATTATAGAAAAACAGATCGGTCGTTTTCTGGCGAGTGAGGCCCCCGAGGTGATGTCGATCAAAGGGGCATGGGGGGTCGGGAAAACCTATGCGTGGACAAAATATCTGAATAACGCCAAGAACCTGCACAAGATTGCCCTGAAAAAATATTCGTACGTTTCGTTGTTCGGGATCAACTCCCTTGATGATTTGAAATTCTCTATTTTTGAGAACATGGTTGGCCGACAGGCTATCGGCCGAAAGCCGACGGTTGAAAGTTTCAAGAGCAATACCGCGGACCTGCTCCGCTCACTGGGAAAGAAATCGCTGCCGCTGCTGTCGTCCAACGCTTCCATCGATCACTACCATTCGATGCTCAATTCACTGGCCTTCCTGTCGCTGGAAAAGACAATCATCTGCATTGACGATTTTGAACGCAAGGGCAAAAGTATTGAAGCGCAGGATATCCTTGGATTGATCACCCAGTTGAAGGAACAGAAAAAGTGCAAAATTGTCCTGATTCTTAATGATGAGAGCCTGAGTGAAGATTCGTCGATCGATTATGTCAAACTGCGGGAAAAAGTCGTTGATACCGAACTGCGATTTGCCCCGACCGCCGATGATTGTGTTGAAATTGCTTTAAAGGGGGATAAGATTTCCCGCCAGTTGGGAGAAAATATCGTCAAGCTGGGGATCAACAATATCCGGATTATTAAAAAGATCGAAAAGCTTGCGGCACTGCTGGTCCCACTGCTCAAAGAGTACGAAGATGATGTCCTGCGCCATGCGCTGCGAACCATTACCCTTCTGACCTGGTGTTATTATGGGCAGTCGAACGACACTCCCGACTACAATTTTGTCATCAGCCGCACCAGCACCTTCGGTGATCTTGATGATGAGGTGATGCTGTCGACCCAGCAGCAGCTCTGGTGTACCGTTTTGCGTCAGTACGACAATTTCTCTGTCGACGAGTTTGATCTGCAGATTGCCCGGTTGGTTGAGAACGGCTATGTCGACGAGCAGGGGCTGCGGGAAGAGGCCGCCATTCTCAACGAAAAGATCTGTGCCGCATCATCGGAAAGTTCATTTCAGGAGGCGTGGCGTAAATTCAACGAATCGTTTGATAACAACGATCAGGAAGTTATTTCATGCCTGTCGGACAGCTTCAAAAACAATGCAAAATACATCAGCCCGGTAAATCTGGACGGTGCCGTCCGGCTGCTGCGTTATCTCGGTAAAAACAAATTGGCAACTAAAATCATCAATCTGTATATCGAGAAGCGGGGAGGGAATGCTGAACTTTTCAATCTCGATGCGATGGCCATCCCCGGCGAGATTAAAGATAAGGAAGTGATTGAGAAGTTCGCCGAAAAGTATGAAGAACTCAGTGCCCGGCGCTCATTACAGGAAGTCTGCGATCAACTGCTGGGGGGCGAAAACTGGAATGATGAGGCCGAGACACAACTGGCACAGGTGCCCGTTGAAGAGTATGTCGCTTTGTTTAAGGCGGCAAAAGGGCAGCAATTGTCACGGTATGTCGACCTCTGCCTGAAATTCCGCCATCTGAGCGGCACAACAGAGTATCAGGAAGTGATATCGGGCAAGGCGGTCGAAGCACTCAAGACCATTGGTCGGGAAAGTAAACTTAACGCCAGTCGGGTCAGGAGATTTGGCATCAAAGTTGAGTAAACAAAAAACGTTACCCGGGTTATGCGTGCCGATTTTACGGGTAAAGCCGCGCCAGAAATTCGACACTGCAGGCGGGTTTTTCCTCCCCCCTGATCTCCACGGTGATCAGATAGCAGATCTGTACCCCGTTTTTAACTTCTTCCGCTGACTGGATTGTGGTTCTGGCGCGAATCTGCGCACCCGCTTTGACGGGAGCCGGAAAACGGACGCGATTCAGACCGTAATTGACCCGGTACTTCATTCCCGGATAATTCTTCTGAAAAAAGTCGGGATGGTTGCTCTCGGTGAGGTGCGGCAGCAGCGACAATGTCAGATAGCCATGGGCAACAGTTGTTCCATAAGGTGATTCCTTTTTTGCCCGCTCCGGATCAATGTGGATCCATTGCAGATCCCCGGTCACTTCCGCAAACTGATCGATGCGCTGCTGGTCAATTTCCAGCCACGGACCGACATGGATTTCCTGCCCGATC
>CAZQFI010000138.1:0-7110 GCA_964592545.1 uncultured Geobacteraceae bacterium | reverse complement strand
GGAATCGTGTATAAAACCAGCCAGTTTCTCGCCGAGAACAATCTGAACATCATTCAACTTGAGTCTTCAGCAAGTTCATCACCCCAAAGCGGGGCGACAATTTACAGCATGACCATCGATATTCAGGTTCCTGAAGACCTTCCCTTTGACCAGCTTGAAGAAAAACTGACGTCGGTTGCTGATGATCTTCACGTCGACATTACAGTTGTACGATAACAGGTAAGAACGAAAAAACGGGAGCGACAGTGGACGACTGACGCTCCCGTTTTTACCTGCGGATCCAGATTTTCAGTGGTTAATCAACCCTTCTTGCGTAACCGATCCATCGCAACTTTCAGACTGACCCGAAGCCGTTCAAGAACATCAGCCATTTTCGCAATCTCGTCATTCCCTTTTATCTCTATTTTCTCTTCGACTTTGCCATCTGCCAGTTCTGATGCTTTTTCGGTCAACTCAGTCAGAGGCTTAAGGGTACTGTTTACGACGAAAAAGACCATTATTAATGAAATAACGAGGATAATTCCCATAATTCCGAAAAGTTTTGATTGTAATGCTGCCTTTGCCTGCTCCGTTTTATTCAGAGAAAAACCAATCCGGAAACCACCCCAGTGTTTTCCCTTAACATAGATCGGTGAGGAGATGTCCCACATTTTTTCTCCGGTATCACGATTATAAACCTGCTGGAAGGCGGGCTTCACGTTGCGGGCAGCCGCAAGGCCAATCTCATCATTGAATATTCGCTTGGTCCGATTCCCGGTCAAATCTTTTTGCTGATTGCCGGTAATAGGCTGCTGATAACGGGTATTATGCGTTGGCAGGTAGCCATTGATATCAACAGTGACGGCAAAAACGACCGAATCGTCTTTCAGAAATTCATCCTGTAACGATAAAATCGCTTTGTCCAAATAGGAATCATATTTCGTATGATACTTGGGAGGTTCAAAACCGGGAATCTGAACATAATCAGTATCAAAGATATCTTTGACACTGAACACCCCATTATCAACCGCCTCCTCAATAATTCTACCAATTTGTTTCGCGCCAATAATTGATTCGATCTTCCCCCGTTCCAGCAACTGTGATTCAAGGCTCCTGCTTTGTTGGTCGGCAATATAATAGGCGCCAGCAGCAACAACAACAAATAGGATCAGATTGACCATGATCGCAACTTTGACACTGATTTTGTTAAACATACAGAGGCTCTCCTTGTGCGGTAGGTGATTCTATAGAAGTTATTTCTGCCTGTAGCCGATACGGATTGCTCCCCAGTGCCGATTTTGAATATATATGGGGACCGACAGGTCACTCATGATCTCTCCGGTATCCCGGCTGTATCGTTGTAAAAGATAAGGCTTTTCATTGCGGGCAGCTGCGAGTCCGGTACGATCATTAAAAATTCGCTTGGTTCGATTTCCCCTTGCATCTTTTTCAAGATCTCCAGTCAACGGCTTTGTGTAGCGGGAATTATGAGTTGGAAGGTAGCCGTTACGGTCGACGGCAATAACAAAAACCAGTCGTTTATCCAGAGTAAGATAGTGATCGATGATTGGCAGAATAATGCCATCGGACAACGTATCGTATTGAGTTTTGAATTTTTGCGGGCTGGTATTTTGAATCGGGATATAGAAAGTATCAAACAATTGAGGGACGCTGAGCTTGCCAGATGTGAGCAATAAATTAAACTGGGCGGTAATTTCATCACGACACTCCTGTGCCCATTTTTTCACCTGTTTATCAAATGGTCCCAACTCCCCAGCGCTACAAAAAGGAACAACTAGAAAAGAAAAAAGCGCGATCAGAAACAATTGTCTGCGAAGAAAGACCATTATTCAACCTCCATCCTGCGTGGATTCGCGTGGGCTAGATCCCCGGATTAATTCACTACAGGAAAATATGACAATATATTATTTAAAATATACTCACAATTGTCAAGAGGATTAATAGTGCCACAAAGTGAAGAGAGGATTTAATCAGGAGAGGATTCGGTAGGGAGCGGTTGCGTAACTCCGAAAGGTCAAGACGTCACCACTTGCCAGTAAGGATTCAATCCGGTCACGATTGACCGGATGGGACACCCGTGGGAGAACGGCATCTTCACTGCACCACTCAACCATCGGAGTTTCTTCACTGGCACACAGTTCACCAGACGCATATTGAGCGGAAAAGCAAAAAATTGTCGTAGCCGGTGAAGAAACCTTGGACCAGATAACGGCCAGTTTGGCATGGCTGATCGTCACCCCCGTCTCCTCAAGGACCTCACGACTTAAGGCAAAAATCAAACTCTCCCCCTCCTCAACCCGGCCCTGAGGAAGTTCCCAGCCCCGGATATGGTGCTTCACCAACAGAATCTGATTGTCTGAATTGCGAATCAGACAGCTGACAACAAGGACATGTTTCGGTAAATTCATCAGTTGACGACCTGACCAGGCATCTCATTTTTTGCAGTTTTGCCTTTTAATTGATCTTCTGAAGCTTCTTTAGGTAACAGAACCCAAAGCCGCCCATCCTGCTTCATTTTACCGGCAATCTGCCCGGCATCATTTCCCATCCCCCAGAAGAAATCGGCACGAACACGGCCCTTTATTGCTCCGCCGGTATCTTGAGCGACCATCAACTGTTGTAAGGGATAGTCCGTTCCCGGAAAAGTTGTTGCGATAAATACCGGGGCACCGAGAGGAATCGTCCGCGGATCGACAGCCAGGCTGCGCAGCGGAGTCAGCGGAATTCCCAAAGCCCCGGGAGGGAATTTGATATCATTCGGCAACGTCCTGAAAAAAACATAACTGGGGTTCTCTGCCAGAAGTTTCTGCCCTTCCTCCGGGTTTTTCTCTACCCAGGCTTTGATATTTTGCATTGACATCTGATCCCTGGTCATAATGTTGCGGTCCAGCAGCAGTTTGCCAATAGACCGGTAGGGGTAGCCGTTCTGATTGGCATAACCAACCATAACCCGCTTACCGTCTGGCAACCGAATCCGGCCTGAACCCTGAATGTGAAGGAAAAACAGTTCTACCGGATCTTTAACCCAGAACAGCTCCTGTCCGGCAAGGGGAGATTTCTCCGTATCAATCGTGCTGCGCTCAAAATACGGGACAACCCGGTTGCCGACAACCCGGCCCCGCAACCGATATTTACCCAACTCGGGGTAAAGCTCACCCATATCGATAACCAGGAGATCTTTCGGCTGCTGATAGAGAGGATATTTATACTCATCGGTTCGGATGGGGCTGCCCGATAACTCAGGCCCATAATAACCGGTAATCAACCCATCAACGCTTCCCTCCTCATCCTGAACCTGATAAGGCTGAAAATACTGCTCGAAAAAACTTCGGGCAGCAGCTTCCGTCACGGGAGAAAAGACCGCCGCTTCAGCACAAACATTCTGCCACTTTTCCCGCCGTCCAATGGCCTTGCAGCTTTTTTTAAATGCAGCAAAAGCGGCAGAAGGACGATCGAGAAACCAACCATCGACCTGATCCCAGGAGACAGGCTTCAATGGATCAAATTTAGCTGCCGGCGGCTCAACTTCCGGAGGCTTCCCCAAACATCCGGTCAGGAGAACAACCATAAAACTGAGAACAATCAAAAACTTCATAGTTTTCCCAAGCATTTCAACTGAAAAGATCAACGTCTTCCGCAGAGGATAATTTCTACAACGAAATTACAACATATCGACAGGATCAACATCAACCGCCAAATTAACCTGACGGGGTATCTGTCTGGAAATATTATCCAGCTGATTTAGAAAACGTCTCAGTGTCGGTCGATCAGACGATTTCAATAATATCTGGTAGCGACTTTTACCCCGAAGTCGAGAGAGCGGACACGGACTGGGGCCAAGAATTTCAACCTCCGCAGGGGCAGAATCGAGAGAGTTACAAAATTCTTGGGCGGCCCTGCTGACTTGAGAAGAACTGTTCCCCGAAAAAATAAGATTCACCAGATGACCACATGGAGGGTAGCCCAACTCTTTCCTGAAGAGGAGTTCATGGTGATAATAGCGACAGTAATCGTGTTCAGCGGCACACGTGAGGACATAATGGTCTGGATTATACGACTGGATATACACGTGCCCACCGCCATTGGCCCTCCCGGCGCGACCGGCAACCTGCATGAGCAGTGAAAAACTCCTCTCCCCGGCGCGAAAGTCAGGGAAATTCAGAATACTGTCGGCACTCAGAACCCCAACCAGAGATATCCCCGGAAAATCGTGCCCTTTTGCAACCATCTGCGTCCCAACAAGAATATCGATGTCGCGTGATAACATCTGCTGCATAATCTTCTGATGAGCACCTTTTTTGCTGGTCGTGTCACGATCCATACGCGCGATACAGGCCGTCGGAAATAAATCTCTCAACTCTTCCTCGAGCCTCTCAGTCCCGGCGCCATAAGGTTCAATGTTCAAACCCTGACACTTGCAACAACTTTCGGGAACACCTTGTGAGTAGTCACAATAATGACATCTCAACCGTCTGGCCTGCTGATGGTAAGTCAGAGTTATTTCACAATTGGGGCAATGAAAACTCTCGCCGCAATCAGAGCACAACAGAAAGGGAGAAAATCCCCGCCGGTTCAGCAGCAGCAAAACCTGCTCTCTGTTTGCGAGACACTCCTGAATTGCCTCAATGAGGACATTTGATAATTCTCTATCGGTTGTCTCTGTACGGAGATCAATCAACTCAACATTAGGTAAACTTCCGGCATGAACCCGGGTCTCCAGATTCAGACGGGTCAATCCCCCCTGTTCACTCCGGTAATAACTGGCAAAAGACGGAGTTGCACTCCCGAGAAGTACCGTACATTGCTGTTGCTGTCCTCGCACCAACGCGAGATCGCGAGCATTGTATCGAAAGCCATCGCTCTGCTTGTAACTGGAGTCGTGTTCTTCGTCGACAACAATCAACCCGATATCCTGCAGTGGAGCAAAAACTGCAGAACGGGCACCAATGACAATCTGAACCCTGTTGCGCATGATTTCCCGCCAGGCATCGTAGCGTTCTCCCGAAGACAACCCACTATGAAGGACAGCAATCGTTCGACCTCGCAGTTCAAACCGCGCCCTGAACCGGGAAACAAGTTGGGGAGTCAGAGAGATTTCGGGGACAAGGATCAGAGCCTGTTTCCCCGACTGCAGGCATTGTTCAACCGCGTGAAGATAAACTTCGGTCTTACCGCTCCCCGTGACACCATGTAACAGGAAACCGGAAAATTCTGCTCTTCCTATGGAAGAAGAAATATGATCAATCGCCTTTTCTTGAGAGCTATTGAGCGTCAGGCTTTTATCTTCAGGAATTTTTTCCAACAAAAAAGGATCACGCAAAAGCTCTTTCGTTTCAATCGTCAGAGCTCCAATATCGACCAACTGTTTCAAACTTGAATAGGGGGCGGGAAATAAGCGGCGAATCTCGGCAAGACCGGCCCCGTCGTTTTCGATAATGTACTCGAGCAACGCACGTTGCTTTTTACCACGCAACGGAATATCGTGCTTCTTCGGTGTGTAGTATGCTTCTGTTAAAATTTTAGTGGTGGTCTCTTTGTTGCTGAGTCCCGCGGGAAGCGCACTCCGCACAACCTGTCCAATCGGGTGACAATAATAATCAGCCGCCCAGCGCAACAGCTTAACAAGATCCGGAGTGAGAACCGGCCGGGTATCCAGCACCTCAACTATTTTTTTTAAACCTTCAGCCTGACCCTTATAAACACCGATGACAAAAGCATTAATACTCCTCCGTCCAAACGGAACGCGAACCCTCATCCCGATCGAAACAGTGTCATGAAGCCCTTCGGGGATCGCATAGGAGAACAACTGTTTCAAAGGCACATTAACTGCAATATCAGCTATCAATTCAGGCAAGGCAGAATCTCTCACAACAATTTGTAAAACAAAAAGCTCCCCTTGGATCGACGACAAGGGGAGCGAAATATCCGGATTTGTAAATCAACATTACCCCGAAAAACCAAGATACCCCAGCAAGTCGTTTATCTCTTCCATCAGTTCGCCAAAATGAGCTCCCGAAAGACTTTGGGCTCCGTCACAGAGAGCTTTTGCCGGGTTGGGGTGAACCTCCATCATAATCCCGTCGGCTCCGGCAACCAGCGCAGCCTTGGTCATCACCGGCACCAGCATCCGCTTACCCGTCGCATGACTCGGGTCAACAATAATCGGGAGATGGCTCAAGTCCTTGACAAGCGGGACAACCGAGAGATCAAGAGTATTACGGGTTGCCTTCTCAAAAGTCCGAATGCCCCGTTCACACAACACAACCCGACTGTTCCCCTCAGCAAGGATATACTCAGCGGCGGCGAGGAACTCTTCTATGGTGGCGCTCATCCCCCGCTTCAGCAATACCGGATGGCTGGTTTTACCGACCTCCTTAAGGAGATCAAAATTTTGCATGTTACGTGCGCCAATCTGCAACATATCTGCGTACCTGCAGACATCATCAAGCTGCTCTATCCTCATCACCTCTGTAACAACGGGAAGATTAAAAGCCTGACCAGCCTGCTGGAGGTATTTTAAACCTTCTACGCCAAGCCCCTGAAACGAATGAGGGCCGGTTCTTGGCTTGAATGCTCCACCTCGCAACATGTCCCCGCCACCCTTTTTGACCTGCTCAGCCGCATCCATCATCTGCTTTTCGGTCTCAATCGAGCAGGGACCGGCAATAATGACCGGTTTCAGGCCATCACCGAACCGAACTCCAGCGACATCAATAACGGATGGTTCGGGATGAAAATCACGAGAAGCCATTTTATAGGGCTTACTGACATGGATCGTTTCGCGCACTCCCGGCAAAGTACGAATCGTTGAATCATCGACATATCCCTGATTTCCCAGAACACCGATTGCTGTCCGCAAACTTCCCGGGATCGGTTCGGCAGTCAACCCCATTGCCTCAACGGCAGCAATAATCTGGTCAACCTGTTCCTCAGTTGCATGACGGTGCATTACAATAAGCATATAGACTCCTCAAACATCATGTTTCAAATTGGCGTTCAACGTCGTTTCAAATAGAGCTCTATCCGCTCTAAAGCGGTAACGATATCGGAAAGGGGGCGGGTATAGGAAAAACGCAAATAACCTTCAGCTCCTTGTCCAAAATCTACACC
>CAZQFI010000137.1:0-3058 GCA_964592545.1 uncultured Geobacteraceae bacterium | reverse complement strand
GGGCTGTCATGTCCCCCAAGTTGATGCCGAGCAGGCACTGCTGCGTTACCGGACCCTCAATCGGGCTCAGGAGCAGCAACTGGTGGCCTCGTGTCACGATCTGTCTGACGGTGGCCTTGGTGTGGCCTTGGCAGAATCCGCATTTGCCGGGGGCTACGGGATTCAGGCTGAACTCTCTTTCCTCGATGCCGTTGGGGATCTTCGTGACGATTATCTGCTGTTTTCCGAAACCCAGAGCCGCCTGCTGGTGACGGTTCGGGAATCGAACAAAGCGGTTTTTGAAAAGTTGTTTGTTGGTCAGAGTTGCTGCTGCATCGGTCGGGTGATTGAAAAACCGACATTGATCATCAATGGATTGCACGGTCAGACGGTGATTCGTGTTCCCCTCGACAATCTGAAGCAGGCGTGGCAAGCGCCGTTAAAGGAGATGTAGAATGGCTCAAACAGTCAAGGCGATTGTTATCTCCGGATATGGAACCAACTGTGAACGTGAAGTGGCACACGCCTGCCGTCTCGCCGGTGCTGAAGCCGATATTGTCCACATTGCCGAGCTGCTCGCCGGGCGGGTCAAACTGAACGATTACCATTTTCTCAATTTGGCCGGGGGCTTTCTTGATGGTGATGATCTCGGCAGTGCCAAAGCGGGAGCGAATCGTCTGCTGCATGCCCAGGTTGCCGATGGCCTTGAAACACTGGCAACCCAGCTGAAAGAATTTATTGCTGCCGGCAAACTTGTTATGGGGGTATGCAACGGTTTCCAACTGCTGGTCAAAATGGGGCTGCTGCCATCGCTTGACGGCAGTTTTCAACAGACCTGCACCCTGACCAACAATGAGCGGGGCCGGTTTGAAAATCGCTGGTGCTGGCTGAGTATTGATCCCATGTCACCGTGTATCTATACGCAGGGGCTGACGGGTCTCTATCTTCCGGTTCGGCATGGCGAAGGGCGTTTTGTGGCCGACACTCCTGAGCCTTTGCGACCACTCGAAGAGGGGCATCTGGCGGTGATGAAGTATGCCGATCGGGACCTTCATCCGACACAGAATTTTCCGGAAAATCCCAACGGCAGCCAGAATGCCATCGCCGGGATCTGTGATCCCAGCGGTCGGTTATTCGGTCTGATGCCTCACCCCGAAGCTTACGTTCATCGGACTCACCATCCCCGCTGGACCCGGGAACCCTTGGCGGAAGAGGGGATGGGACTGCTGCTCTATCGTAATGCGGTCGGTTTTATCCGCAGGGAACTGTTGTAACCTGAATTCGGAACTCGTGTGATTGATGACTCATTGATAAGGATTGGCATAGCACATGTTTGATAAACTCCATGAAGAATGCGGCGTGTTTGGTATTTTCGGTCACCCGGAAGCGGCCAATCTCACCTATCTCGGTCTTTATGCATTGCAGCATCGTGGTCAGGAGAGCTGCGGAATTGTTGCTTCGGATGGAATGCATCTGAAGGCGCACCTCGGCATGGGACTGGTCGCCGACGTTTTCAAGCATGACGATGTGTTCGCCAAACTTCCGGGGCGGGCGGCGATTGGCCACGTCCGTTATTCGACGGCGGGTGGCAACGATATGAAAAACTGCCAGCCGATTATGGTTGACTATTCCCACGGTAGCATCGCAGTTGCCCACAACGGCAACCTGGTGAATGCTCCTGAGCTGCGCTCCGATCTTGAGAAACGGGGGTCAATCTTTTCGACCACGGCCGACACCGAAACGATCATCCATCTGATTGCCCGTGCCCAATCCGATTCTTTGGTTGAGCGGGTGTGTGAGTCGTTGCAGCAGGTCAAGGGGGCCTATAGCCTCGCCTTTCTGACCGAAACACGGATGATTGCGGTGCGTGATCCGAGTGGTTTCCGACCTTTAAGTCTTGGGCGTCTCGATGGCGCTTTTGTCGTCTCGTCAGAATCGTGTGCGTTTGATCTGATTGAAGCGGAATATATTCGTGAGATTGAACCGGGTGAAATGATCGTTATCGACAAGAAGGGGATGAAGTCGTTTTTCCCGTTCAAACAGCAACAGGATGTGCGGAATACCCCGTGTATTTTTGAATATATCTATTTTGCCCGCCCCGACAGTCGCATCTTCAACCGGATGGTTTATCCGGTGCGGAAAGAATTTGGCCGGCAGTTGGCGCGTCAATATCCGGTTGAAGCCGATGTTGTGATTGCCGTTCCCGACTCCGGGATGCCTGCGGCGATGGGGTATGCCGAAGAGGCGGGGGTGCCATTCGAGCTGGGATTGATCCGTAACCACTATGTCGGGCGGACGTTTATTGAGCCGCAGCAGTCGATCCGCCACTTCGGGGTTAAACTGAAACTTAATCCGGTGCGGGAAGTGCTGGAAGGGAAGCGGGTCGTCGTTGTGGATGATTCGATTGTCCGTGGCACGACGTCGCGTAAAATTATCAAGATGATCCGTAATGCCGGTGCCAAAGAGGTTCATATGCGGGTTTCGAGTCCACCGACCAGTTATCCGTGTTTCTACGGGATTGACACCCCGTCGCGCAAGGAATTGATTTCGGCGTCCCACAGTGTTGATGAAATCGCCCGCTACATTACTGCCGATACTTTGTGCTATCTGGAGTTAAAAGGGCTGCACGCTGCATTGAAAATGTTTGGCGATCATAAACTCGATTTTTGTGACGCCTGTTTCAGCGGGGATTATCCCATTATGTTTCCTCGTTTGAAGGAAGCTGACCAGATCGATCTATTTCAGGAAAAACAGTGAATTGGATTATTAAGTCTAAAGTATAACCTGAGGAGTTTTTATGACTGTTAAAAATGCGTTGAAAGAGATTATCTGCGAATTGTCCTACGAAGAACGTGAAGTGACGCTTGCGTCCGGGCGGAAAAGTAATTTTTATTTTGATGGTAAGCAGACGACATTGCACGCCCGCGGTGGGTTGCTGGTTGGGCAGGCTTTTTGGGAGGAGATCAAAAAGTTTGACGGGCCGATTGACGGGGTTGGTGGTTTAACTCTGGGTGCCGATCCGATTGCAACGGCAACATCAATTGCAGCACAGCTGGATGGCAACAACGTCCACGCGTTC
>CAZQFI010000136.1:0-3214 GCA_964592545.1 uncultured Geobacteraceae bacterium | reverse complement strand
CGAGCTGCTTGCGCTTTTCCCAATCTTCGGGATTCATCAAATGCCAGATATAGAAGAAATCGATCTGATCAACTTTGAGTCGTGTCAGGCTGCGCTCCAGTGTTTTACGCAGATCGTCCCCTTTTGCCCGGCTTCCTTTGGTCGAAACGGTAAAATTTTCTCGGGGCAGCTGGCTCAGGGCATGACCGAAAATGTCTTCACTGCGGTCCCCACAGTAGATAGGGGCCGTATCAAAATAATTGATCCCCCGGCTGTGAGCATAGAGGATGAGGTCGGAGCTTTTTTCGAGATTCTGTGGCTCAGCAAAGCGCATCCCGCCAAAACTGATAGCAGATACGTCTTTGCCGGTTGAGCCGAATGGTCGGTGAATCAAGGGAGCCTCCCGAACAGGGGAATCAGTCTTCGGGATTGATCAGGAGTGAACCGTCGGAACTGAGGAGGATTGCCAACCAGCGAGTCGATTCATTAACCTCGAGGGCGATTTTAACCACCATCGTTAATGGTACCGACAGGAGCATCCCGACCGGTCCGAGAACCCAGCCCCAGAAAACCAGAGAGATGAAGATGACCAGCGCCGAAAGACCGAGTTTTTGTCCCATCAGCCGTGGTTCGACAGCATTTCCCATAATGACATTGACGATCAAATAGAGTGCTGCAACAAGCAGTGCATGTCCAAGGTCCAGCTGAACAACAGCCAGGAGAACCGCCGGGACAGCAGCGATGATTGAACCGACATTGGGAATATAGTTGAAGAGGAAGGCGAGCAAGCCCCACAGTGGTGCGTAGTCGAGGCCGAGGAAAAACAGTCCGATAGAGACGCACAATCCGGTTCCAAGACTCACCAGAGTTTTAATTGCCAGATACTGGCGGACACTGGTCACAAATTTTTCAAACGAATTAAGTGATGACTCGGCATCGGGCAATGCAGCACGCAGCTTGTTCGGCATCCCTGCCGCTTCAAAGAGGATAAAGATGACAGTCAGCAAGATCAGGAACGAGTTGGTCAGAACTCCCCCCGCTTTGGCGAGCATGGTGCCTGCCGACTGCATGATGGCAGCAGGGTTGAAGTGTTCCAGGAGGATATCTTTGGAGATTTTGATCCCCACCCGGTCAAGCCAGTCAAACAGGACCAGGGTCTGAACGCGCAGTTTTTCCTGGTAGATGGGAAGATCTCTGGTGAAATCGTTGAGCGATGAACTGATCAGGCTGACGACAACCAGCCCCCCCAGCATGACCCCACTGACGACAATGAGCAGAGCAAGTGAAGCCGGAACTTTTCGCTGTTGCAGCCAGAAAAATGGCCCCGCACAGATAATCGAGATAAAAAAAGCGAGGAGGAACGGAACCAGCAGAACCTGAGCCGTTTTGATTCCGGCGATAACAATGACCAGTGCCGCCAGGGTGACGGGAACGTTGGTATGTCGGGGTTCAAATCCGGGCATGGTGGTTTCGTGTCCTGATGAAAAGAGAGAGCGTTGTCAACGTTCTTTCAGCTGACGCTACAGCGAAGAATTTTAACCCCATCACGAAAGAAAACTTCCATTTTGTTCGGTTTGGTGGTGGTGATGATCCGACCCAGCCCAAAACTTGGGTGCTGGAGCAGCAGCCCCGGTTTGGCTGCCATTGTCATGGAATAGTCCACTGCCGTTGCCGGATCGACAGCGTCGATATGCTCCTGCCATTCCACTTCAATTTTGTTGATCTTAGCCGCCTTGGTCGCAGCAGCTCTCGATCTTGCCGGAGTTTTTTTGGCAGCGGCAGGCCGGTAGTTGTGAATCCCGCCACAGGTATTGCATTCAACCCGGGCAACTTTCCCTTCGACGAGGGCAACGACGGTATGGTTGGTTGTATCTTTGCACTTGGTACACTTGGCGGCGATATGATCGCCGGCGACAAACTGCTTATTTGACATCTGATCTCCTTGGGAAAGGGTTATTGTGCTCTGTCACAAAGAGAACTGTCAATTGTCTTCATGTCCAATTCGGCATTTTCTTTCATTTTTTTTAAAGTTGTTGACTATGCGGGGCTGAATTCAAGGGACGCGGAGTTGATACAATAGCGCAATCCGGTTGGCTGCGGGCCATCGGGAAAGATGTGTCCGAGGTGGGCGTCACAACGGGCACAGAGCGCTTCAGTCCTAATGCGAAACAGGCTGCGATCCTCCCGTCGGGTGATGTTGTTGTCGTTGACGGCCCGAAAAAAGCTTGGCCAGCCGGTTCCCGAATCGAATTTACTGTCGGAATGGAACAGTTCCAGACCACAACAGGCACAACAGTAGGTTCCCGCCGCGTGATTATCCCAGTATTTTCCGCTAAACGGGGCTTCAGTTCCCGCATTGCGTGCGACCGAGTAGGTTTCGGGGCTGAGTTTCTGCTGCCATTCCTGATCTGAAAGGTGAATTTTTTCGGTCATAAATACAATCTGTCAATCTAGATGTTGTAGATGTCCTGAGCCCATGTGACGGCATCAAGATAGGCGGCAGAGAGGGGCTGTTCTTCAATCTGCAACTCAGCGGCCAGGCGTGAGACCTCTTCCCACTCCCCTTTTTCCATGGCGATGACCAGATCAAGGATTGATCGCAGCATTCCCGGTTCACCGGTCAATGCTGCAACGATATCGTCTTCAACGGTGATCTCTTCGAGAATTTCGTCAATGGGGCGTGACATGATGGTGTCGAGGAGGGAAAACAATCCCATCAGGAACATGTCCGACTGGCGGTCGCCCATTTTACACGGTTGCGCCAGTTGCTCGCACAGTCGTGCCCGGATCAGGGAGCTGACGACCAGTTCGGCCGGTTTATCATCAGCCATCGAGGCGATCGACAACAGCGAAACCCATGACCGGATTTCACGCAGCCCCAGCAGCGACAGTGCCTGAAGGATTGAGGTGACTTTATGGCGCAGGGCAAAAGCGGCGGAGTTGATCAGCTTGAGCAGCTTGTACGACAGGGACACTTCACTCTGGATTGTCAGCGCGAGTTTTTTAAAATCGACTTCCTGGGCGTGGATATCTTTGAGAATCCGGAGAAACTGAACCTTATTGGTCGGAATGTCTTTACGAGAAATAATGACCGGTTTGGCGAAAAAATAGCCCTGAAACAGCTGATAGCCCATCTGTTTGGCGTGTTCATAGACTTCGTGGGTTTCAACTTTTTCGGCGAGCATCTTGATGCCGCGCGGAATCATCGTTTTTGCCAGCCGCTCCTGTTCGTCAA